>CAYGQD010000057.1:0-34330 GCA_964351855.1 uncultured Verrucomicrobiales bacterium | reverse complement strand
ACTTGAGGAAAATTCGGCATCCGTAATGCACAGTCTGTTGGACGGGATACACTAGCCCGCTGGCGAAAAGATCGCGATTTCGTCCAGCTTCCCTTCCCAATTGTGGACGGCGTCACCGCGTCCGCCGATGAAGACTTGAGTGAACCCCGGGGGAAATTCCACTGGTGCCGAGGTCTCGATTTCCAGCTCTCCGTTGAGGAAAACTTGAACTTGGTCCGCGCGGCGCTCTAACCGAACCTCGTTCCAGGTCCAGCGCTCGATCTCTGTTTTTCCCGCGATCGCTTTCCCGTCGCCAGAGAGAAACATCAGCTTTCCGGGATTCCCGGCGCTCCCCCCGATTCCCAAGTGATCGCCGATCGGCCCCAAGCCGTGATCCCGACCGCGAGAGAACATCCATCCGGCAACGTCACGAGCGTCCTTCGGCATCCCATTCCAAATCCGAAGCGAAACCGCGTAGTCCTGGCCCAGATTCGGCAAGTTGGCGCGCAAGCGACCTCCGGCGAAGTGGGCAGAACGATTCACTTGCCCTTTATCACAAAAACCGGCGGAATCCGGCCCTTCCAGGTAGAAGATGACGCCGTCTTCGTAGATCCCGTCATTGCGATGCGGCGTGGAATCGAACGCTCGTGGTCCCGCCATTTCATCGGTCCTCCAATAGGCCAGAGGCTTCTCTGCCAGCAGGTTTTTGGCGAGCGTTCCGTGGCTCAATCGGAAATCGCGCCTCGGTTCACCTCGCGTTTCTTCGATTAGGAGGAGAGCCTGTTCGACGATCTTCGGTTCTGCGGCGATTTCCAGCCCCGCGGATCGCGCCGCCCAGGTGTTATAACCGCCCAGAAGATGCTGCTCCGGCGGCGGAATGTAGCCATCGCCACCATTCGCGAGTTCGATCACCATCGTGTAGCTCGCCGGGCTGAACGCCTTCAACTTCAACCCCGTCAGGGCATACGTTTCGTTCGGTGTCGTCGCGATGCTGTAGTCGCCCAGCTTGATTGCTTGAACCACGATCTCGGTCGATTGACGCTCGTGCAGAATCAGTTGCTCGCGGGCGTAAACTTCGGTGCGATTTTTCGGAGTCTCGCCCTCCATTTCGCCAACGATGCGCTCCGACCACTCCAACAATTGCCGATCGGGAACCCGATAATTCAGGGTCATGCGCGCCTCCGCCATTTCCAGATCCACGTCGGCCTGATACTCCACCTTATCATACGCCTCCATCGCGATCTCCAGCAGTCCCTTCGCATAGCTTTTGATGTCGTGAGGTTTTTCCTTCGGCTCCGGTTGGGCGTAATCCCGCAGGTAGATATCGCCGCTGCAGCCATGCGACATCATTCCGACGAATTCGCCATCCGGCGCGATGCGCTCTTTCAGCCCGTCTGAGAAAATGCCGAAATAATCCGCGCTCAAGGGCTGATCCCCATAGTAATGCATCGAAAAATTGGCCAACACCGCGATGGGATCACCGTCGAGGGACTGAATCGCAAACAAGCTGAGATCCGGATCTTCCGGCCCGGATTCTCCAATCGCCTCTTCGCTCAAATAGCCGGGATGCATGTTGGCCCGAACCGTGAAATTGCCGAACGGGTCCTCCAGCATCTTATCCGGACGCCGCACCCAGCGCCGGAGAGCGGTGTATTCCGGAGCTTGCCCCACGGCAAACCCCAGCTTCGCGGGTTGCAAATTCGCCTCCGCCAAGGCGATGCATTTGGCGATCCGTTTGACCAATAAGCTTTGATAGACCGGATCCGCATTCGTTCCGAGGCACCCCATCGAAGCGGGTGCGGTGTGAGTGTGAGTCGCCGAAATGAGCATGCGATCCGCGCGGATGCCGGTGCGCGATGCGGCCAACGCTTTGGCTTCGTCCAACAGCGGTCGTGGCATCATGCAACTGTCCACCACCACAATTGCCAATCGGGTATCTCCGTCGTCCAAGACCATCGCCCGGGCATGGATCGGCGTTTTCACGTTGGAAGATTCCCGGCTGAGCATCCCGCCATTCACGAGCACCGGAAAGACCTCCGGAGTGACATCAACGATGGACGCGCCAGCCTGAAATTCGGCCGCTCCGGCCGACAGCGCGAAGGTTCCAATAAGAATCAGAGAGAGCAGGGTTTTCACAGCCTGAGACTGAGCGGAATGCCCTCGCAGGTCAATCCAATCCGACACCGCCCCCTTCCAGGAGATGGCGCTTGAAAAACTCCAACCGCCGTTCCCGACTCTCCGCCGAATCGCCGTGGCCCCCGTCCGGAAGAATCATCAACTCGAAATCTTTGCCTGCCTGACGAAGCGCTTCGGCCGTTTTCGTGGTGCTGGCCGGATCTACGTTTCGATCCTTGGCCCCGACGATGAGGAGAAGTTTGCCCTGGAGGCGGTGGGCTTGGTCGATGTTCGAACTGGCGGCGTAATGCTCGCCCACGGGCCACCCCATCCAGGCTTCATTCCACCAAATTTTGTCCAATCGATTGTCGTGGCAGCCACAGGTGGCCGACGCCACGTCGTAAAAATCGCCGTGCGCAATCAGGGCTCGCATCGCGCTCTGAGCGCCGGCTGAGCCTCCGTAGATCCCAACTCGCTCCAGATCCATCGCGGGAAACTGCTTCGCAGCGGCCTGCATCCAGGCGATTCGATCCGGAAATCCGGAATCGCCCAGGTTTTTCCAGGCAACGTCATGAAACGCCTTCGATCGCCAATTCGTGCCCATCCCGTCAATCTGAACGACGATGAATCCGGCGTCAGCCGTCTCCTGCAAGGCATGGCGAAGGCGAAACCTCGTCGGTACGAAATGCCCGTGAGGGCCCGCGTAGATCTGCTCGATGACGGGGTAGCGTTTGGTCGAGTCAAACCCCTTCGGCCAGTGGATCAGTCCGTGGATGTCCATTTTCCCATCGCGCCCTTTCGCCACGAAGGGCGTCGGTAAGCGATAACCGGATTCCTCCATTCCGCTCACCATAGCGCGTTCCAGCTCGCAAACCAAGGTCCCATCCGCCCGCCGCAACTCGTGGACCGGCGGCTGATCGGGGCGCGACCAAGTGTCGATGAACCAACGCCCGTTTGGCGACCACTGAATTTCGTGATCACCATTTCCCTCCGTCAGAATCTTCAAGTCGGAGCCATCCTGCTTCACGCGACAAAGGTGCCGGTGGTAAGGACTCTGACCGGGGTGGATTCCACCGGCGAAGAAGCGAATCATTCCCTGCTTCGGAGATTCGGCCCGGCGCACCAGCCACTCGCCTTGCGTGATCGTGTTTTTCACCTCGCCCGTTTTGGCATCGTAGCGGTAAAGATGATTCCAGCCAGTCCGCTCTGACATCCAGACCAACTCCTCGCGATCGTCGAGGAACTCGAGGTAGGTTTTGTTGGAATAGTTGATGAAGGTTTCTGATTCCTCGTTGACGAGAATTCTCAGTTTTCCGGTCTCCGCATCGACGCTAAGAACGCGCAGAACTTGGTGACCACGCTGGTTATAGAGAAAGGTAAAGCGGCTGGAATCAGGAGCCCAACGAAAGCGATCCACGTGCCAGGCGTTCGCATACGCGGAGGCATCGATCGGGATTTCGACCTGCCGTTCCACGTCGAAAAGCCGCACCGTCACCGTGGGAATCGGATCGCCCGCGCGCAGGTAGGGATAGGACCCGTCCTTCGTCGCCTCCTTCAAGTATTCCACCCGGGGCTCAGGAACGACGGTGGTTTGGAGCGCCAGTAGCTTCGTGGAATCCGGCGACCAAAAAACCTGCGCCACTGTTGCCGGATCATCACTCTTCTTGAAATTCATCCCGATCGCTCGGGATCGAATCGCGCTGCGATGAAACGAGTTCTTCGGCGTGGCGTCATGGGACAGTTGAACGCGGTCCTGCGTTGTTCGATTCCTTACCCAAAGATCGTGCTCAACGACGTAGGCTTGCCACGTTTGATTCGGAGAGAGTCCCGGCTCCTTTGCCTCCGATTTCTTGGGTTCGGGCGGAGTTCCGGGCTTCTTCGGTGGTCCTGCGATCTTCGCCTTCGCTCCCAAACGCTGAGCTTCATAAACACCCCGAATCCGCTTTTCCAAATCCAACGCGGCCCAAACGTGCCCCGCGTAGGTGTGCTGGATTCGGCTTTTCCCTGGCCCCAGGCTTCCATAGCCAACCCGGTTTCCTTCCAGATCGATCCAAACCAAGTTCACCGCTTCCTCGAGTTCGTTGCGAAACAGAATGTTCGATTCTGCCCCGCCTGATTTCGAGGGACGAATCTTCTCTTCTGACTCCAGTTCTCCCTCTCCGTTTAGAGAAGCTGGATTGACTGTCCGCGCTCCCGTTTCCGCATCGACCAAGACGATTTCACGTTCACCGGTCGAACGCTCAATCACATACCAAAACCGGTGGCCGTCTTCCAGCCAAACAGGCTCGATTCGGTTTCCGAACACCTTGGGAACCTCTTCGCCCCATCCAACGGATACGGCGGAGACAACCGCGAGGACAACCGCAACAACCCAAAGCCTTGAGACCATCAGCGCAAGAACACAAAGTCCTTCATATTGAAGAGCGCGTGCCCGAGATCCGCCCAGGCACGCTCGTCGAGCGTTCCATAAATCGTGGCTTGTTGATCCAGGAACGCGGAAAGAGCCTCGATCTGAACGGGGCTGGCTTCAGTTCCATGAGCGCGCTCGACCATCTCCGAAATCCGAGCTTGTCGATCGGTCGTTCCGGTATCGGTAGCGGCCCACTTCGCCGCTTGATCGCTGACGAACGGATCGTTCATCAGGGCGAGCGCCTGCGCGGGGACGTTGGAATTGCTGCGACGTCCCTTGGGACCGAAGGGGCTCGGCATGTCAAAGGTGAGCATGAACGGGCTGAGGAAATTTCGGTAGATCGAAAGGTAGACGCTACGACGCCCATTGCCGTCAAGCGGCCCACTAGCTCGCGCGCCTCGACCCGTCATGAATGCGGTGCGATGAGTGGGAACGCCAGGACCGAATTGGCTGGGGTCGAGACCGCCCGAGACCGTCAGAATCGCGTCGCGAATCGCCTCAGCCTGAAGGCGGCGAACCGGCATGCGATGAAGGAGCTTGTTCTCCGGATCGGCCAAGGCGATGTTCTCCGTGCTTAGGGTCGAATGGGATTTACTGCCCTGCTGGTAAGTCTGAGAAAGCGCCATCGCGCGAATCATCTGCTTGGCTGACCAGCCGTTTTCCATCAACTCCGCCGCTAACCAGTCGAGTAGTTCCGGATGAGTCGGCAGTTGACCTTGAGGCCCAAAGTCGTCCGTCGTCGGGACGATTCCGCGCCCGAAGAGATGGTGCCAGAGCCGATTGACGAACACGCGCGCGGTCAGCGGATTGCGCGGGTTAGCGATTTGATCGGCCAGTCCCAGCCGGTCGCCTTGTTTCGCGCCCAACGCTTCGAGAAAGCGATTCGGCACTTCCGGCCCCCGATTCAAGTGGCTCCCCCGAATGTAGATGGCGGATTCCTCCGGGGTTCCACTGGCCATGGCCACGGCAAAGCGCGGCGGCGGCAAGGTCTGCGCCAACTGGCTCCCTTCCTCCAGCAAAGGCGTCAGCTCCGGATGGAAATCGGTCATTGAGATCAGTTGGTGGCGGCTCAACCAGTTCGTGATCGCAGGTGATCGCGTTTGCCACGCTCGATTCAACGCCTCGGCAACTTGGTCATCGGTTTCCGGCACCGTTTCGCGAAGCAGAACTTCCATCAACGGGTGGGGCCGATCCTGATGGGGAGAACGGCTGGCAAACCGAACCTCATCGATCACCCCGAAGCCTTCACCGTCATCGACGAACTCCAGGTAAGCGCGGTGTCCCACGTACTTGTCCAAGTTGCCGTCCAGACGAAGCCAGCGGAAATCGCCCTCCGTGTTGGTTTGCGCATGCTTGGCATCGCGAACGGTTCCCCGAAAGAGCAAGCCGCTGAAAACGCCCATGTGGTAGTTGTCGATCACCACTCGAGCGAGAATGTTTTCGGCATTGAGCCGGACTTGAATTTCTCCCGGACGAATCTCGAACGACGGCGATCGGAGCGTTCCGACCTGCTTGCGCCCCAGCAAACCGCTATCGACGGTGCCAGGAATGGTGAGTGGCTGAAGCGGATCCATGCGAAGGCCTGGTTCCTCGCCGGTGGGTTGAAAGGCCAGACCGGTCGTGGTCCATCCCTCGGGCAAGGCATCTCTGGAGAAGTCGGCCATCAGCTCGCTTTCGGAATGGTAAACCGCTTCCGCTGCGTCGTAGCCGTTCCAATCCGGAACGCGCTTTGGTGGTGAATTGGCAACCCATTGAGTCAGGAACCCGGCCGGTTCGTTGGGCTTCGCTTCCACGTTGGTGAGGAGCTCGCACCAAGCGTGGAGTTGATCCAGATCCAGCCCGGATTGAGTAGCAGAAGCGGCAATGACCGCTTGATCGGGAATCAAGCGAAGTGGTCGATCCGCTGGGTGCTCGGAAAAGACGATGTGATCGACATTAATGTGGCCCCAACCGCCCTGTTGTTGGTCGACGATCCGGATTCGCGCGGTCTTTCCGAGCCACGTTGTCACGTCCCAGGCGGCGGGTTCGAGCAGCTCTTGGTTCTTCCCTGAAGCACGGAGAACCACCCTTCCGTCGACTTCGAGTTCGATGCGCGTCTCCCGATGTTTCCCTCCTCCGATGAGGAAATTGATGAACGGCTTCTCCAGAACAAAGGGCTTGGACGTGAGATTACCCAGCAGATTATCGCTACCGTTCCAGGAATTGACGAGGCCATTTCCGCGGAATCCGGTGACGGCTTGTTGCCCGGGAAAGGTCCCGGAAGCGGGCCGATCGCCCATCGCCTCGCCACTTACTTCCCAACCATCGTAACCAGACTCAAAGTCTTCGAAAACGATACCGCCCCAAGGATCGGGAGAGGGTCCAGCGGCTCGTTCACGAACCAACTTCGCCGCCGCGAGAAAATAGGGACCGGGTTCGAATTCCTCACTTGGGCTTTTCAGCAAGGGCGCGGCTTTGGCCTGTAACTCGCGTTGCTTCTGCACCGTTTCCTCACGAACCCGACCGGGATCGAGCGGGTATTCCGTCCGGGCGCTCCCTTGAAGGTAACCGGCCAAGGCGTAGTAGTCGGCCGTCGAGATCGCATCGAATTTGTGATCGTGACAGCGCGCGCAGGAAATAGTGAGGCCTTGGAACGCTTTGCCAAGGACGTCGATTTGATTGTCCTGATGATCCGCCTCGTTCTGGAGGACATCTGTCGGCGCGTGAGTGGCGTCGTGAAAATACCAGAAGCCGGTCGCGATGACGGACTCATTGAAGGCTTCTTCCGGATGGCGACGCGGCTCCGGCAAGAGGTCACCGGCGACGTGTTCGCGAATGAATTCATCGTAGGGAAGGTCCGCGTTCCAGGCGCGAATCAGGTAATCGCGATACTCATGGGCATAGGGAATCAGGTAATCGAACTCGTGCCCGCAGGTCTCCGCATAGCGCACCAGATCCATCCAATGCCGCGCCCACTTTTCGCCAAAATGAGGCGAAGCGAGCAACTCATCGACCACCGCCGCTTTGCGCGTGGCTTCCGGCAACTCGAGAAACGCCTGAATTTGCTCTGGAGTCGGAGGGAGCCCAATCAGATCGAAATAGACCCGTCTCAGCCAGGTTCGATCCGCCGCTGGCAATGCGGGTCGCAACCCCGCCGCTTCAATTTCCGCGAGGATGAAATGATCGATCCCGTTCTCAGGCCAGGAAGCATCGCGAACGTCGGGAAGCTCCGGTTTCGCCACCGGACGCCAGCTCCAATGTTCCTCAAACCGCTTCTCAAGGTCGAACACCTCCACCAAGGATTGATCACCGCTCTCCACTTTCGGCCGAGGATCCGGCGCTCCCATCAGCACCCACTTCTCCAAATCCGCGATCTCTGAATCGGAGAGCTTCGACTTCGGCGGCATCGCATCGACGATCCCTTCGGTCCTCCGAACCGCATCAATCAAGAGGCTATCCTCCAGATTGCCGGGAAGGATGGCCGGTCCGGAATCGCCACCGGTTTCCCAGCCCCACTTCGAATCAAGGAAGAGCCCACCCTTGAGCTTGCTCCCTTCATTCGAATGACAGCTGTAGCAGTTGTCAGCCAGGATAGGGCGAATTTTGGCTTCGAAGAATTCCCGCTCTTCCGGGGAAATTTCCGCCATCGCAACACTGGCGAACAGGACCGCGATCAGGCCGCCAAGAACAGGGGTTTGCAGGGTTCGGTTCATGCGATGATTTCGTGGATCACGTGGCCAAACACGTCAGTTAAGCGCATGTCACGACCGCTGAATCGCACCGTGCTCTGGGTGTGCTCGATCCCGAGGAGATGGAGCATCGTGGCGTGGAGATCGTGAATGTCCCATTTGTTCTCGACCGCTTTGTAGCCGAAGTCATCCGTTGCGCCGACCGAGGAACCGCCCTTCACGCCTCCCCCCGCCATCCACATGGTGAAGCCGAAGGGATTGTGATCCCGGCCGTTGCTTCCCTGCGCGAACGGGGTGCGCCCGAACTCGCCGCCCCAGACAATCAAGGTGGAGTCCAGCATGCCCAGCCGCTTCAAGTCTTTAATCAACCCGGCGATCGGCTGATCGACCGTTTTGCAATTCTTGTTGTGGCCATCGATCAAATTCCCGTGTTGATCCCAGCGATCCCCATTTCCGCCGGGGCAAGTCAACTCGATGAACCGAACGCCCCGTTCCACCAAGCGCCGAGCCAGGAGACATTGCAGCCCAAATGTCTGGGTGTTCTTGAAATCCTCGTCCAACCCGTAGAGTTTTCTGACCGACTCCGGCTCGCCTTTCAAATCCATCAGTTCCGGAACCGCCGTCTGCATCCTGAATGCGGTTTCGTAGTTCTGAATCGCCGCTTCCACTTGGGGATCACCATCGAGCGAAGCCAGGGTGGATTGATCGAGTTGGCGAATCAGGTCCAGCTTGTTGCGCTGCAAGCGTGGATCGGACTCGGTCGGTTGAATGTTCGCAATCGGCTGCGCGTTCGGCAAAAAGACGGACCCCTGATACGCCGCCGGCAAAAACCCGGAGCCGAAACAGTCCAAGCCGCCGGGCGGAATCAGTCCGCCGTTCAAGACCACGAATCCAGGCAGATCCTGGTTCTCGCTCCCTAATCCGTAACCGAACCAAGCCCCCATGCTCGGTCGTCCTTGGAATCCCGAACCGGTGTGGAGGAAGTAGTTGGCCGAGGTGTGCTCGGAGAACTCGGACGTCATCGATTTGATCATCGCGAGTTCATCCGCCACCGTGGCCAAGTGGGGAAACAGCTCGCTAATCCAATGTCCGCTTTCGCCATGCTGCTTGAAGGCCCACTGATTCTTGAGAACTTTGCCCACAGAATCGAATTGGGTCGGTTCCAGCTTCCCGATCGCCGTTCGCGGGTCCTGGCCGTGATATTTTTCCAGGGTGGGCTTGTAATCGAAGGTATCGACATGAGACGGGCCGCCATCCATGTAGAGAAAAATGACGCTTTTCGCTCGGGCCGGAAAGTGCGGCAGCTTCGGAGCTAAGGGACTGGGCGAAGCGGAGGCGAAGGCGCGATCATTCATCAGCGCGCTTAGGGCGACGGCACCGAAGCCGTTCGCGCAGTTTCGCAGCATCTCGCGGCGGCTCCTGGATCGATTGGAAAAATTCTGGCAATGCATCGTTCTGGGGCGGGTTTCTGTCCATACACGACAGCGTGCAGGGGAATTTGATCAATATTCGCGGGGTATTTTCGCATATGGGATCGCTCTCCGCTCTCCAGGAGGCTACTTTCGATCCTCGCTTCCTCGAGAATTTCGGTCGAAATCGACGGAGAAAAGCCCCCCTCTCTTTACATCTTCGCGATTCTCCATTCTACTGAATTCCCCATCCGAAAACCAACTCTGTGACCACCCATTTCCCCTACCTCGCCAGAGCGCTCGATGGCGATCTTTTCTACGACGCAACCATCCGGAAACTCTACTCCACGGATGCCTCCGCCTACCAAGAAATGCCCCAAGCGGTGGCCATTCCCAAGACGGAGGAAGATATCCGGAAGCTGATCGAATACGCGGGGAAACATCAGATCGGGCTGATTCCTCGAACGGCAGGAACTTCGCTGGCTGGACAAGTGGTCGGAAGCGGGATTGTGGTCGATGTTTCGCGGCATTTTACGTCGATTCTCGAAATCAACGAAGCGGATCGCTGGGTGCGCGTCCAGCCGGGGGTGATTCGTAACGAGCTGAACCTCGCCCTGGCCCCTCACGGGCTGCTCTTCGGGCCAGAGACCTCCACCGCGAATCGGGCGATGATCGGCGGAATGGTTGGGAACAACTCCTGCGGCTCCAATTCGATCGTCTATGGCAGCACCCGCGATCACCTTCTTGAGATCACCGGTTTTCTCTCCGATGGAACGCGAACCACGTTTGGCCCTCTGAATCGTCAGCAATTTGAGGAGAAGTGCAACGGCCCCGATAGATTGGAAACGCGAATCTATCAGCAAGCTCGTGATTTGTTTTCCGACCCCGAAAATCGCGCTGAAATCGAACGCGAATTCCCCAAACCGGAGATTCCCCGTCGCAATACCGGTTACGCCATCGATCTGCTGGCCCGGTTTTGGGAGAATGGAAGCGGCCAGGCGGACCAGCCGTTCAACTTTTGCAACCTGATCGCCGGATCCGAAGGAACTCTGTTCTTCGCCACCGAAATCAAGCTCAGCTGCGAGCCGCTTCCGCCTCCGGTCACGGGATTGCTTTGTGGCCACTTTGAATCGATTGACGATGCCCTCAAAGCGACCGTCATCGCGGTCAATCACGGGCCGTTCGCCTGTGAACTGATCGATAACATCATTCTGAATTGCGCCGCGAACAACATCGAGCAGCGCAAGAACATGGATTTCGTCGAGGGCAAACCGCGCGGCATTCTCGTGGTCGAGATTCGCGGCCAATCGCAGGAAGACGTCACCCGGGTCACGAACCAACTGGAGAGCGAACTTCGCCAGGCCGGTTTGGGCTATGCCTTTCCGGTGCTCTATGGTGCGGATACCGCCAAGGTCTGGGAACTCCGCCGTGCTGGCTTAGGCGTGATGAACAACATGCCGGGCGACGCCAAACCCGCACCCGTGATCGAAGACACCGCCGTAGCCGTTCCAGATCTTCCCGGCTACATTGCGGAATTCACCACCCATCTAAAAAATGCCTACGGGCTGGATTGCGTGCATTACGCCCATGCTGGCAGTGGTGAAATCCACCTTCGTCCGATCCTCAATTTGAAGACGGAAGAGGGAAACGCACTCTTCCGGAAAGTCGCTGAAGATATTGCCGTGATGGTTAAACGCTATCGAGGCTCGCTCAGTGGCGAACACGGGGACGGCCGGCTGCGAGGAGAGTTCCTCCGTCAGATGATTGGCGATCGGAACTATGCGCTGGTCGAGCAGATCAAGAAGACCTGGGATCCGCAGAATCTCTTCAATCCCAACAAGATCATCGACACACCGGCGATGAACACCAGCCTGCGCTACACGCCGGGGCAAAATCCGAAAGACGTCGATACCGTCTTCGATTTCAGTGAGACTCAAGGCATCCTCCGCGCCGCCGAACTCTGCAACGGCTCGGGCGACTGTCGGAAAACGCCGCTCACCGGCGGAACCATGTGCCCGAGTTATATGGCGACGCGCAACGAAAAAGAGACGACGCGCGCCCGGGCCAATATATTACGTAACGTTCTCACCAACTCGACCAAAGAGAATCCGTTCGATAGTCAGGAAATTTACGAGGTGATGGATCTCTGCCTCTCTTGCAAAGGCTGCAAGGCGGAATGCCCTTCCAATGTCGATGTCGGCAAAATGAAGGCTGAGTTTCTTCAAGGATATTATGATGCGAACGGGGTCCCTCGTCGGACCAAGCTGATCGCGAACTTCGCCAAGCAAGCGAAGCTGGCGAGCCAGTTTCCCGGAGTTTACAACGCCTTGATCGAAAATCCGCTGACGGGGCGCGCTTTTCGGGCCTTCGCCGGATTCGCCGCCAATCGCAGCCTTCCCCGGATGAGCAACCCGACCTTGGAAGCCTGGTATCTCAACCATCCCCAGCCCGAGTCCGATCGCGTCGTCTATCTCTTCAACGACGAGTTCACGAATTTCCTCGATGCCGAGATTGGGATCAAAACGGTCGAATTGCTCGAAGCGCTCGGCTACCGCGTCGAGATTCCGGAACACTTCGAAAGCGGGCGTGCGGCGCTCTCGAAAGGGCTGCTCCGCCAAGCCAGGGAATTCGCCACCAGCAACGTCTCCAAATTGACGGGGCTTATTTCCGCTGAAACGCCGCTCATCGGCATCGAACCGTCGGCCATCCTCACCTTCCGCGATGAATACCCGGACTTGGTGGAGCCGGATCTCCGCGAAACCGCTCGTGACCTGGCTGACAACTGCCTCATGATCGATGAGTTCATCGCCCGGGAAATCGACGCGGGTCGCATCACGAAAGATCAGTTCACAAGGGAAGAGAAGACGATCAAATTTCATGGGCACTGTCATCAGAAAGCCCTCGGCTCCCTCACGCCCACGGTGAAAATGTTAGAGCTTCCGGAAAACTACTCGGTCCAGCTCATTCCCTCCGGTTGTTGCGGCATGGCGGGTTCGTTTGGCTATGAAGCAGAGCACTATGAGCTATCGATGCAGGTGGGCGAACTGGTGCTTTTCCCGAAGGTCCGCGAAACTCCGGCAGACGTTGCCATCGCCGCGCCCGGCACCAGTTGTCGACACCAGATCCTCGATGGAACCGGACGCAGCGCCCTTCATCCGGTCGAAATTTTCCATCAGGCGTTGGTCTATTCCATCGATCCGTGAAACTTCCTCCCGGAGGCTGGACAAAGGCGAAATCCTGGCCCTAGTGCGCCGCATGACCGAATCCGACGCGCCCTACGCCGAGCTTCCCAGTGGGCTGAAATATCGTGAACTGACGCCGGGCAAAGGCGAAAAGCCGACCGCAAAAAGCGTCGTCACGGTCCATTACACCGGTGCCTTTGAAGACGGCGAAGTCTTCGACAGTTCCCACCAGCGCGGCGAGCCCACCACCTTCCCACTTGGCGGAGTGATCTCAGGTTGGACGGAAGGCGTCCAGCTCATGAATCCCGGCGCGACCTTTCAATTCATCATTCCTCACCAACTCGCCTACGGCGAAGATGGGATGGGCGACGTCATTCCGCCCTACGAGACCCTCCACTTCGAAATCGAACTCCTCTCTTTCCGCTAATCATCATGCTCGCAGTCGTCGTCACCATCGAAGTTGTTCCCGGCCAGGAAGAAGCCATGATCGAGGCCATGGAACACAACGCCGCCGGTTCCCGCACGGAGCCCACCTGCCTGAAGTGGGAGTGGTCGCGTCACATTTCTGAGCCCGGCAAGTTCGCTATCTACGAACTCTACACCGATGAAGCCGCTTTCGCCGCCCACAAGGCCAGCGAACACTTCGCTGAATGGAAAGCCGCGACCGAAGGCGTCATCGCGTCAAAGGCCTCCCGGCAATATCACGTCTTGGGACCGGATTCCCGCTAGTCCTCCGTTTCCGTAGTTTTGGCAGCTTGCCAGTGAGCTTCCATTTCTTCGAGGCTGGATTCCGTTAACGTTTTTCCGTCACGCAGAATGTTGGCTTCGACCTGGTGGAAGCGGCGGATGAACTTGTCGTTGGCAGCGGCAAGAAGCGATTCAGCATCCAACTTCTCTTTCCGCGCCAGATTGACGACCGCGAAGAGCAGATCACCGATTTCTTCCCCGAGACGATCTCGTTCACCGCTCTCCAACTCGGCAGTGACTTCATCCAGCTCTTCGCGAACTTTGGCGAGCACCTCGGCGGTCTGGTCCCAATCGAACCCGACTTTGGCGACTTTCTTCTGAATCTCACGAGCGCGAAGAAGCGCGGGAAAGCCTTGGCCGACGTCATCGAGGTAGCGCTTGTCTCCAAGATCGCCTTTCTCCACAGCCTTGATCGCGTCCCATTGCTGGAGAACGCCGTCGGTCGTTTCCACCGCGCTTTCCGCAAAGACATGCGGATGGCGGCGGATCAATTTCTCTGAGATGGCGTCACAGATGGAATCGAAATCGAACGCGCCGGTTTCGGAAGCGAGTTCGGCGTGAAAGACGACCTGAAGGAGGTAGTCGCCCAACTCTTCTTCCATGTGAGTGGAGTCTCCGGAGCGGATCGCGGCTGCGGTTTCGTAGGCTTCCTCGATCAAGTTGGGGATAAGGCTTTCGTGAGACTGTTCCTGATCCCAGGGGCAGCCACCGGGCGAGCGGAGGACGTGCATGATGGCGCGGAGACGCGAAATGGAATCAGAAGCGGTGGGGACAGACTGAGGCATGGCACCCGCATCATGCGCGGGATGACCCACCACGCCACCGGGATCTTTCAGCCAGTGAAAGCGGAGCGGACAAAGTCGGCTACCGAGGCGATGGCCTCATCCGGGAAGCCGTCTTTTCCGCCAGCGGTTTCGGGCTCGGGAGCGGCCCGGTATTCGGCCATGGTCCGGATGCTGCCGGCTTTCCAGACGTGGGCGTGTTCGCAATAGGGACCAACTTTGAGCGGATCTGACCACGTGTGGAGAGAGAGGAGATTCGGCGAAGCGGCAGCAGCCAAGTGCATCGGACCACTATCGACGGAAACGGTCCAGGTAGCGCGACGCAAGAGCCAGATGAGTTCGCCGAGGGAGGTTCGGTTGAGGAGATCGATGCAGGAATCCGGCAGGTTCAGGTCCGGCACATCGGCCTTTCCCACGAGAAGCACGGGAAGCCCTTCCCAACGACGCGCCAGTTCTTCGACCTGCGTGGCAGTGAGCGATTTTCCCTGACCACGAGAAAAGGGATGAAGTAGGATGAAGCGATCCGGGAGATTCGCGGCGACTTCCGGCGGCTCACCTTCGGACAGCGGGAATTCGATGTTCTCCGGAAGCTCAAGGCCGAGTTGGCTGAAAAACGTGAGGTAGCGGTCGACCGCGTGAGGACTGCGCTTCGCGGAAACATCGACGTGGGCGTGATGGAGGAATCCAGCGCCCTCGCGGGCATCCGAGTAGCCGACGAGAAGACGCGGTCGGCAGCCGCGAGCGATGACCGCGCTGCGAAGTAATCCCTGAACATCGAGCGCCAGATCCGGCCGGCGATTCCCCTGTTCCCGCGCCCATCGCAGCAGGCCAAACGCGCCGGAGACCCCGTGGAACTGCTGCCGGGGAAACTCGATCAACCCATCGAGAAGCAGATGGTTCCGGAGAAGCGGCGCCCAGACGGAATTCACGATCCACTCGATCTTCGCCTGCGGTGCGTGTTTCCGGAGCAGGGCCAGAACCGGTAGCGTATGGACCACATCGCCCAGAGAACTGGGTTTGACGATGATGATGCTCCGGAGCGAGCCAAGACTGAGAGAATCGAGCGACATGAGACGGCGAAGAGCCCGTTTGGTATCGCCCGAACGAGCAGGTGTCGCAATCGCGAAGGTGAACGGATTCGCAGGATCAGGGCTGGTAAGCGGCGATCGCGTCGAGCCCTTCCTCACTGAAGAACCGGCTGAGGAACTTGCGATCGCTCTTCTTGAGGTCGGTGATGATGAGGCCGTCGAGGCAATTGGAGAACTCGCGATCGACGTTGAAACTGAGGAGCGTGGTGTGCATCCGCAGATAATGCTTCAAGAGGACGGGGATGCCTTTGCGATCCGTCTCGATTTCCGAAATGAGGGCGGAAACGTCTTCGACGCCGTTCAGTAGACCGCTGACTTCTTTCCCTTCCAGTCCGAGTATCCGGCGGCGATGTCGAAACGGACGGCGGGGTCGCACGCGAGCCGCAAGGGCCAAATCCTCATCCCTTCCTTCGCGCAAGTAGCGAGTGATGAGCGCCTTCGAGGCCATCGAGTAAGTGTTGCTGATGCTGACGGGGCCAAACAGGCGGTAATACTTCGGTTCGCGGCAAGGAATGACGCCGACACCGCGCCAGAGGAGTGTGAGCGTCTGCTGATTGCGCTGGTAATCGGGGGCGACAAAGGAGCGGCCTAGTTCCAAGCCCGGGGTGAGGGCATCGATGAATTCGTCGCTCAGGTGAAAAAGGGTTGAGGTGTAGAGGCCACGTTTCCCGAACTTCGGGATAATCTCGTCCGTCATCCCGACCCGATAAGATCCGGCGACCTTCTGCTTGGTCGAATCCCAGAGAAAGAGATGGCGATAGTGCTGATCGAACCGGTCCAGATCACAAGACTTCCCACTCCCCTCGCCTTCCTGGCGAAAGGTGATTTCTCGCAGTCGGCCAATTTCCCGGAGCGTGTGCGGGATCTCTTCCGAGCGGCAGAAGTAGAGAGAGAAATGCTTGTAGCCGTAGATTCGGTTCTCCGCCGGGAGTTGGGCGACTTCTTCCGAGAGCAGGGCGGGATCGACGGGATCGATGACCGGCTCCATCTCGGGAGGCTTCGCCGGAATCAGAGAGCGGCTGGTTTCGGGATCGCGACTGCGGTTCGCGAGGATCTCCGTTCGCATGCGGACGTAGCGGGTGCGTTCGGCATCGTTCTCCAGCCGATCGAGCTGGGAAGGCAGGATCGGTTTACCAATGGCGACGGGAACTTCGCGACCGCTTTTGTTGGCCAACTCGCGCCCGAGCATCGCCGTCCGCAACAAGGGGTGGAGTTTTCCGAGCGACTGGAAGACGAGGCTATTCCGGCCATGAACGAAAAACGGGACGATGACGGCACCGGAGCGTCGGGCCAGAGAAATGGCGTGGCGGCTCCATTCCGGATCACGCACCGAGCGTTGTCGAAAATTGAAATGGGCGACTTCGCCAGACGGGAACGTCGCCAACACCCCACCCTCTTTAAGCCAGCCGAGACAGGCCCGCAACCCGCGCGAATTCTCTGAAGAATGGCGAGCGGAATCGAACGGGCTGACGGAAATGAGCCAGGGACGCATCGGCTCCATCTGTTCGAGGAGGAAATTGCCGAGGAGCCGGAAATCCGGGCGGATCTCTTCGAGAATGGCCCCGAGGATCATGCCATCGAGCGCGCCGAACGGATGATTACTTACGACGACGACGGGACCTTCCTGAGGAAAGCGATCCAGATCCTCATTCCGGACGCGATAGGTCGCCCCAACCACCCGGAGGCAGGCTTTGAAGAAACTGCCTTCTTCTTTCCAGAGTTTCAGCACCTCGCGGTAGCCTTCGTTAATGCGATCGAAGCCGAGGAGCTTTTCGACCGGACCCGCAATCGGGAGGAGACGACGCGTGGCGGCCGTTTGGGCCAGAACGGCATGGACGTCGATGAGATCACCAACTGATTGGGGTTTGTTCACGGTGCTGCCTCTGCATAAAGCACGGTTCGGCGCTTCGTCACAAGCAGAGAAGTCACAAATCCGCCACGTCGCGGGGAAGCCGAGCGCCCGTGATGCGCTCGAAATGGGGACTAGCTGCGCTAGCGATACCCGTAAGCAACCGCCCAGCCCACGTTCCCGGCCGTTTTCTCCGGATCCTCCCAATCGATCTTCACGAGGATGTAGTAGGAGCCGGTTTTGGCCGGAGTGACTCGCGCGCCGGAACATTTGTCGCTGTCTTTGCGTTCCACGGTCACGGCTTGTCCTTCCGTGTCGTAGACTTCGATCTGGAGCTTGCATCCCGGATCGCTGCTGGCAATCCAGAACCAATACTCGTTTCCGCGGAAGAGTTGGTGGCGAATCAGCTTCTGCTTGCCGGTCTCGATTTCGCCGTTCCAATAGTCGGCGCGAATCGTGAAACCGTCTTCAACGTAGGGCGTGGCCACTTCCATGATAATGGAGTGGGCCTCATCGACCATCGCGGAGGTCGACAAAGGAAGGAGTGCCAGGCTGGCGATCACTGGCACGATCAGTTTAGAGTTCATCTGGGTGGTGGTGTGGGTGGGGAAAATGGGCAAACGCGGTCGATCAGGAGCCTTCCGGATGGATCAGCGTCAAGATGTCGGAGCAAATCGCGTGGATGCGGAGGACGGACTGGGCGGAAAGTTCTTCGCCGCTGCCCATCAACGATTTCACTTCGCGAAGACCGGTCAGCATTCCCTGCATCGTCGGGGTTCCCGCCGTTTTCGGGTCCATCGCCTCCAGTTGCGAGACAAAGAGGGCCGCCAGATCGGGCTGATGAAGCACTTCTGCGCGCTCCGGAGAAAACCCGTCTCCAATCAGCCCGGTCAACGCCTCGGTCCCGCGAATCCATCCGGAAACACTGACGCACTGCGCCAACTGTTCATCTTTCATCTGAGCCAACGTGTCGCGGACGGTTTTGTGGGTTCGATCAAACTCCGCCTTCACCTGATCCCATTTCCGGGCCTGGCAGGCACTGAGAATCGCGTTGCAGTGAGGGACGACGGCCCGCTCCAATCCCAGATTCTTCGACAGCGCCAGGATTTCACGACCGGCATCGGCCACGCCTTGACTGTCCTCCGCTTGAACCGCGATAAATCCATCCGCGATCAAGGTTCCGAACAAAAGCGCCAAATTGGTCCGATCTCCCGACGTCTTGAAGGAGAAGTCGCGCCGCACCTTACTTTTCCAGTCCGGTTCCCCCAACTTGTCCATCAGGGAGAAAACCTCGTCCGGATTGGGGACGATCACTTCGTCAATCACTGAAGCGGGAAGAGAGGTAAGATCGATCCTCCCCGGAAGAGGATCAGCAAACGAGAGATGACTGAGCACCAGGGCAATGGCGACGCTCAGTCCCTTGGCGAGGGACGGTTGTTTGGACATGTTTGAAGGCAGAAAAGAGTTGCGCCCGGTGACGCGTGTCACTATCTCAGCAAAAGGCGAGGAAACCACAACCATAAATCACGGTTTCACCACGAATTTAGACGAACTTTGGACCACGCACAGTCACTAGAAAATCCGCAGAAGGTGTTGGGAGTGATCCCGGCACGCTGGGGATCGACTCGCTTTCCCGGGAAAATCCTCCATCCCATTGCCGGGAAACCGCTGGTCCAGCATGTCTGGGAGCGCTGCCAGAAGTGTGAGCGACTGGCTCACCTGATGGTCGCCACGGACGACCAACGCATCTTCGACGCGGCGACCGAGTTTGGGGCCGAAGTCTGCATGACCTCTCCGGATCACCCCTCCGGGACGGATCGAATCGCCGAGGTTGCCCGCCAATTTCCGGACTACCAGGCGATTGTGAACATTCAGGGCGATGAGCCGCTGATCGAGCCCGGGCTGATCGATGCGTTGGCGGAGCAACTCATGGCCGATCCGGATTTGGAAATGGTCACGGCGGCCAATCCATTCGAAGACGAATCACTGATTGAAGATCCCAATATCGTCAAAGTCGTGCTGGATCGCCAACAGCACGCGCTCTACTTTTCCCGCAGCCCGATCCCCTACCTTCGCAATCCCAAACCGGAGAATTTGCCGTTTTATCGACACAAAGGGATTTATGGTTACCAGCGCGACTTCGTGCTGAAGTATGTGAGTTGGCCCCCGAGCGCGTTGGAACTCGCGGAAGGTCTGGAGCAACTGAGGGCGTTGGAGAACGGAGCCAGGATCAAGGTCATCGTGACAAATGACGAGGCACCCGGCGTTGACACTCCAGAGCAAGCGCGGATAGTTGGCGAAATGTTAGAGCGATTAGGATGAAATATATCTTCTTCACAGGTGGTGTCGTTAGCTCCCTTGGCAAAGGGTTAGCAGCAGCGTCGTTAGGTACTTTGCTGGAGCACCGCGGCCTGAAAGTCATCCTGCAAAAATTCGATCCGTATCTGAATGTCGATCCGGGAACGATGAACCCTTATGAGCACGGGGAAGTCTACGTCCTCGATGATGGAGCAGAGTGCGATCTGGATCTGGGTCACTACGAGCGCTTCACCTCTTGCGTCCTCAGTAAGCTCAATAATCTGACCAGCGGACAGGTTTACGAAACCGTCATCAAAAACGAGCGGCGGGGGAAATACCTCGGGAAAACGGTTCAGGTCATCCCCCACGTCACCGACGTCATCAAGGAACGCATTCACGACGTCGCCAACAAAATGGGCGGCGATGTTATCATCACCGAAATTGGTGGAACGGTGGGCGACATCGAAGGATTGCCTTATCTCGAAGCATTGCGTCAGTTTTCCCATGACGTCGGCCCGGAGAACGTCCTCTTCGTCCATGTTACCTTGGTCCCCTACATCGCAGCTGCCGGCGAATTGAAGACCAAGCCGACCCAGCAAAGTGTTGCCAAACTTCGCGAAATCGGAATCCAGCCTCATATCATCATCGCCCGAAGTGAGCGGGAACTGGAGCAAGACGTTCGCGATAAAATCGCCCTCTTTTGCAACGTTTCGCCGAAGGCCGTCATTTGCGGCCATGACGTCAAAGAAACGATTTACGAAGTTCCTCTCTACCTTCGCGACGAGGGCCTCGACCAAATCGTGGTCGAGAAATTGGGACTTCAGACCAAGGATCTGAGTTTGGCCGATTGGGAAGGTTTCGTAGAGCGCGTCAAAAATCCCAGCAAATCGATCAAAATTGGCGTGGTCGGCAAGTACATGGGCCTTCAAGACGCCTACAAGAGCATTTACGAGTCGCTGACGCACGCTGGGGCAGAGCACGATTGCCGGGTCCTCTACGTCAATGTCGATTCCGAAGATATCGAGAAGCGGGGAGCCGATCTCAACCTCGAAGGAATGGATGGCATTCTCATTCCGGGCGGTTTTGGAACCCGGGGAATCGAAGGAAAAATCGCGGCGGCGAAGTATGCCCGGGAGCACAACATTCCCTTCCTGGGGCTCTGTCTCGGGATGCAAATCGCCACGATCGAATACGCGCGGAATGTTTGCGGGTTAAAGGGAGCCAACAGTACCGAGTTCAAGAAGAATCCCGAACATCCGGTGATTTGCCTGATGGAAGAGCAGGAAGAAGTGGTCGATCTCGGCGGTTCGATGCGCCTCGGTCGCTCCACGACCGAAATTTCCCCGAACACGCTGGCCTATCGTCTCTACGGAGAAAGCAAGATCAAGGAGCGCCACCGCCACCGCTACGAGTTGAACCAGAAGTATCGCTCTCAGTTGGAAGAAGCAGGCTTGGTGATTTCCGGAATCAACCCGGAATATGACCTCGCGGAAATCGTTGAACTGCCCAAACATCCCTTCTTCATCGCCAGCCAGTTCCATCCAGAATTTCAGTCAAGCCCGAACCATTCCCACCCGCTCTTTTCCGGGCTGGTGAAGGCGGCTTGCGAGAAAAAGTAGCGGGGTCGTTTTCGCCGAGCAGGTTTAGGCTTGAGCCGAGCCGCCATTCCATGGATTCTCGGGGGATGAAAACCTCGATTGTCGGCTTTGTATTGCTTCTTTTCAGCTTCCCACTCTCTGCGGAGACGGTGAAAGACCGGGAAGGCGCGGTCCGCGCCGATAAGGCGAAAATGGAAACCAGCGAGCGCTGGATTTACAACGACTTCGAGGCTGGATTCGAAGAAGCGCAGCGAACCGGGAAGCCGCTCATGGTCGTGTTACGCTGCGTCCCTTGCCTCGCCTGCATGGGAATCGACTCCGAAGTTTTGGTCGAGAACTTCGAACTTCGTCCGTTGATGGATCAGTTCGTCCTGGTCCGAGTCATCAACGCAAATGATCTGGATTTGTCCAAATTCCAGTTCGACTACGACCTCTCCTTCTCCACTCTTTTCTTCAACGGAGATGGCACGATTTACGGCCGCTACGGCTCCTGGGAACACCAACGGGATAGCCAGAACAAAGCCACGGCAACCTTCAAAAGCGCGCTGGAAGGTGCCCTCAGAATCCACGCAGGCTATCCGGAGAACCAAGCCAGCCTCGCGGGAAAACAGGGCAAGCCCAGCCGCTACAAAACGCCCGTCGCCATGCCCGGTTTACAGGGAAAATACAGCGCGGATTTGAACTGGAATGGGCAAGTCGTACAGAGTTGCGTCCATTGCCATCAAATTGGCGATGTCCAGCGACTGGAGTTTCGCGACTCCCGGCAATTGATGCCGCTCAACTTGATTTATCCCCATCCCGCCCCGGAAACGATCGGGCTCACTCTGGACGATCGCCTGCCGAACCGCATCGCCAACGTAGCCCCGAATACAGCGGCTGCGGAAGCCGGACTTCGCCCCGGAGATCTCCTCCTGGCCCTTTCCGGCCAGCCGCTGATTTCCTCGGCGGACATCAGCTGGGTTCTCCATCACGCCCCGGATGCCAACGCTGAACTTGAGGCGTTTGTGCAACGCGGCCAGGCACGCGCCAACGTGAACGTCCCGTTACCCGACGATTGGCGCAGCCACGCCGACATCTCCCGTCGCGTCGGCACCTGGCCGATGAGAGCGATGGCCTTTGGCGGAATTCGCTTTGTGGAGCTGGAGGACTCCGAACGGCGGCGAAAAGGATTCAGCGATGATCAACTGGCGCTGGAAGCGGCCCATGTCGGCCAATACAACAAACACGCCGCCGCCAAGCGCGAGGGTTGGCAACAGGGCGATTTGTTGATCGAAGTCGATGGAAATACCGAGCGCCTTTCGGAGAGCGGTCTTCTCGGTCGCCTGATTCGCGATCACCAACCCGGCACCAAAGTTCCGGTCAAAGTTCGGCGATCCAACAAGACCATCGATCTCCGAATCCCGATTCAGTAGTCCACCCCACAAAAAAACCACCGCCGGAATGAACCGACGGTGGTTGGGGAATTTTGTCAAACGGGGTGAATTAGGAACCGCTCTGGGCTTTTGCGAGCTGAGGCTGCTTCGTTGGCTTGGCCGTCGACTGAGGAGTCGTGCTTTTCTCGGCCGGAGCTGACTTTTTGCCTTCAATGACACTGCGGATGCTGTCGAGCATCGCGACCGGGCGACCTGCGTTTTGGGGATGGCTTGCGTCCGCCTTCGCTGCGGTCCGGGCCTTTCCTTTGGAGGTGTGGAGCTGGGATTGGGGATCCTGACGCTTCTTCAAATTCAACGCTCCGGCGACGGCGGGATGGCCGTTCACGGAAGGATGGGCTTCGAAGTTCAATCCTAAAAAGCGGCTCATCGCTTCCGGCAACCCCGGAATATCCGCGCCCGGTCCGCAAATTGCGATGGGGCTCTCGGTCAATGCTTTCTGCTGATCGCGGGTCAGCTTGTCCATCGTGTCCCAAATATGCTGGGAGAGACGGAGGAGCGATCCAGGAGGCTGCTCGATGTTGATCTCCAATTGGACCGGTCCCGTTCCATTGACGGACGGGCGAGGGCGGCCCTTATCTTCCGCCAACCGGCGGGCGCGGAGGTCCATCGCCATATCTTCCAGGCCCATTGGCTGCGTAGTTCCGGCCAGGACGCCACCGAGGACGATGACTTCAAACTCGAACCAATCGCGATCCAGGGCCAGAATCGCCCGAATCTCTGGACGCTCGACTTCCCAGCCCATTCCGATGGCGCAGGCCATAGCGTGATCCATGAAAACGACGTCGCGCATGCTCTGAAGGGCGCAATCGCGAATGTAAGCCCGTCCGGCGGCGTGGTTGCGAAGGGCAAACGAAGCGCGGGGACGCGTCAATTTGAAGCTGTCGTTGTGGTCTTTCGCGACCAAGGTCAGAAACTCAGCAAACAGATCGGCATCGACCGGGAAGCCTTCGGTCAAGAGACGAACGACTTCGATGTTGTTCGGAACTCGGCCCCACATGTCGCGGGCTTCTTCGCCCCAGGCCAGAATCTTCCGATCCTGCTTCGAGAGCGTCAGGTAAGCCGGGTAGATTTCCGGGGTTTCGTCATTCCGAGTCAGAATATGGACCGCATCGTCAGACAGAGTTACAGCAAAATCAGGTGCCAGTAGTTTCATCAGTTTGTTTGTGTTTGGGAGACTTCAAATGCGCTCCGGTTTCTGGAGAGCCCATTTATTATTGAAATTATATTCTTCCTGATAATAATTTCAACGATGAAAGTAACAAAGTGGAAACTTTTCTTCAGAAATCGCTACAAACCCCCTATTTTCTTGTAATTATAGCTACACAATTCGTGACTGAATCACTTCGCGCTGGAAAACGGTGTGTTCCGCGATCTGCCCCAACGCGTCCCGAGTCAGGGATTTTCCGGGTTCCGTGTGATGCCAGGTCGATACACCGGAGGGATGAGGAAGGGGAACGATATCGAAGGATCGCCCGAATTTCTCGGATCGATGCTTCTGCCCAATCACCTCCGTCAGTTTGCCAACCTTCAGAAACTGGGAAATCGCCAGTTTCCCGACCGGAATGACCAGATCCGGCTGCAAGATCCGAAACTCTGCGGCCATCCATCCGGAACAGTTCTCAATCTCAGTCGCATCAGGAACTCGATCACCCCCGCCCTTGGGTCCTTTTCCCGGAAAGCAGCGACAAACCGCCGCAAAATACACCCGTTCCCGAATTCGGGCCTCGTCTACCCCAGTCGCCGCCTCAAACCATTTGAACAGGGTTTTCCCAGCCGTCCAGGCAAAGGGCCGCTGCAATTCGGGCTCTTTTACGCCCGGAGCTTGGCCCACGATCAAAACACGAGACGCCACCGGACCATTGGTGACCGGTGGCGCCTGCATCTTCGGACACTGGCGACAAGCGCGCAGTGCCGCTAAATGGGATTCCAGTTCCTCGTTCAGAGGATGGTGGAATTTAGTTTTCCGGAGCAGCTTCGGTAGCTTCTTCGACCGCTTCGGAGCTATCTTTGAGCACTTTTTTCGCGGCGTCAGCGGCTGCATCGCCACCGGCGATCACTGCGTCTTTGGCCTTATCGGCCATCTTTTCGGCTCCAGCCGCGACATCCGCAGCCACGTCTTTGGTCTTTTCGCCAACTTCTTTGACGGTGCTTTTCACCGTTTCCGAAGCGGTGGCTTCCGAGGCGTCACTCGCTTCCTCGGCTTCTTTGTTGCCACAAGCAGTCAAACCTAGACCGAGCACAACAGCAAGAATAGGAAGGTAGATGGATAATTTCATAGTAGTTTTATTTGAGTCCTAACATACCATCATTCCATCACATGCAACACGGCTTGGAGAAATTTCCGGCGAAGCAGGGAAACTGTGTTATGATGGCCGCTCTTTTCGGGTCCATTATTTGGTGACCGGGGTGCGTCGATGGACACACCAAAAACGCCTAAAACTACCAATCCCTCTTCATCTTACCGAACCTTCCAACCATGGGTCAGAATCTCTTCGAAAAAGTCTGGGACGCACACACGGTGCGAACACTTTCCAACGGCCAAACGCAGCTCTTTATCGGCACGCACCTCATTCACGAGGTCACCAGCCCGCAAGCGTTTGGGATGCTCAGAGATCTCGGGGTGAAAGTCGCCTACCCTTCCCGCACCTTCGCCACGGTCGACCACATCGTCCCTACGGACCAGCGCGAAGAGCCGTTCTCCGATCCCCTGGCCGATGCCATGATCAAAGAACTGCGGAAAAACGCGGATGAATTCGACGTCACTTATTTCGATATCGCCAGTGGCAAACAAGGCATTGTCCACGTGGTGGGCCCGGAGCAAGGCATCACCCAGCCCGGCATGACTATCGCTTGCGGAGATTCTCACACCGCCACCCACGGTGCCTTTGGAGCGATCGCCTTCGGCATTGGAACCACCCAGGTTCGCGACGTGCTCGCGACCCAGACCATGGCGTTGAGCAAGCTCCAGGTTCGCCGGATCAACGTGAACGGAAAATTGCATCCCGGTGTTTACGCGAAAGACGTCATTCTCCACATCATCAAACTGCTCGGCGCGGGCGGTGGCAAGGGTTTCGCCTATGAATATGGTGGCGAAGTCTTCGACAACATGTCGATGGAAGAGCGGATGACCGTTTGCAACATGTCGATCGAAGGCGGTGCTCGCTGTGGCTACATCAATCCTGACGAAAAGACCTTCGAATACCTCAAGGGCCGTCCCTACGCACCCCAAGGAGCCGAATGGGATACTGCGGTCGAAATCTGGAAGAACGTCGCCAGCGATCCTGATTGCAGCTATGACGATGTCGTCGAAATCGATGCGGCGGAAATCGCCCCGAGCGTCACCTGGGGCATCAGCCCGGATCAGGGAGCCTTCATCGATGAAACCATTCCCACCTTCGCCGGGTTGAACGACGCGGAAACCGCCTCCCTCAAAGAAGCGCTCGACTACATGAAGTTGGCTCCCGGGACAGCCGTTGCCGGAATCCCGGTCAATGTCTGCTTCGTCGGAAGCTGCACGAACGGGCGCGTCTCCGATTTCCGCGAAGTCGCCAAGTTCATCAAGGGCTCCCAAGTGGCCGATGGCGTCAAAGCCCTCGCCGTCCCCGGTTCCCAAATCGTTGACCAACTCTGTCGCAAGGAGGGAATCGACAAGATTTTCGAAGAAGCCGGCTGGGAATGGCGCGAAGCAGGCTGCTCCATGTGCCTGGCGATGAATCCCGACAAGCTCATCGGCGATCAACTATGCGCCAGCTCCAGCAACCGCAATTTCAAAGGCCGCCAAGGCTCCCCCACCGGTCGCACCATCCTCATGAGCCCCGTCATGGTCGCCGCCGCCGCCGTTACCGGGAAGGTAAGCGATGCGCGCAAGGTCTTCGGGATGACGCCGATGCTGTTGGCGTGAATTGGCAGAGACCTTACCAGTAACAAGAATCTAGGTCCATCGTCCGATCAGAGCCCTAATAAGGGTGATCCGCACGCAAAAACTCAACCGTCCGGATCGTCAATCAATTCCTGAAGGCGAGCACGGAGCGACGATGGAACCCGGTCGAGCCACGAGGCATCAATCTGTCCAATCTCCAGCATGTCGCGGAGGTGAACCCGATCTTTGTCCCTGAATGACGTCAGTTTCATCGTCACCAAAGCCTCCAAATCGACGAGCCGGAATTGCTCCTCGACTTCATCAATGTCCTCCACCCCGGGCGATGGCTCCAGCGCTTCAGGGTTCACTTTTTCGTCAGCAAAGATGAGATGAACGGCCTCCCGCACCTTGGCCCCGGGTCCATCCAAAAACATCTCGATACGTCCCTTGCCTCCCAAAATCGACACCGAGCGGTGGACGAAGCCAGCCTCCTCCATCGTGGCCGTAATCGCCTCCATGTCCTCGCGGCGCACCAAAAGATCGACATCCCGCGTCGCCCGGACCACGGAATCGTCCACCCGGGAAACCCACGCTGCCACCGCATTCCCACCGATCACAGCATAGGGGATCGCCGCGCCATCCAGAGCGGCGGCTGCTCGCATTAAGCGGTTTCGGACTTTTTCGATGCCATCACTCATGCGTTTCCAGGATACCGGACCGAGGCTCATCTCAGCGGTGTGCATGGTAGTGACTGTAGCGTCCCCTCGCGAAATGTCCAGATTTTGGAAGCAAAGGGGGAATGATTTTAATGGCCAAATACCGCCTATCTCTTCCGTGTGTTCCGTGTCTTCGGTGGTCAACTCCCGAAGATTTTGGCCGAGGCCAGGAGTCTATCACTAGCTCCTATCCCAATAACCTCGCCAATTCCTTCTGCGCCGCATCGATCCAGGCTTCGCTGGGTAAGGCGTAAGGGCGGAAGGTTTCGAGGTAGCCTTCTTGCTCGTTGTAGAAAAGGGCTTTGTTGAGGCCGAGGCCGCTGGCTTTGGGGGTGTCGATGAGGCTGGAGGAGTCGTTGGCGCTCATTTGGAACAGGACGCGCATTTCGAATTCGCTGAGCGCTTTGCGACTGATGCCGCGATTGACGTTGTTGAAGTTGTCCGCCAGGACGATGACGTGAATGCCGACGGCGGGACCTTCGGTGATCACGTCGTTGAGGATGGCACCAGGGGCCGGGGCAGCTTCGGCATCGAGCGAGAAACTGAAATCTTCCTCGTAACGCAGTTTCTTGAATTTCTGGAGGCCGTGAACGATGACGAACGTGGTGGGTGCCTCCGCAGCGGCGCTTTCATTCTCCGTCCGCGCCTTCAGGTCTGCGGAGAGATCTGCCATCACCGATTCCGCATCCGCGTTCTGGGCAAACTGAACGTGGTGGCCGAGTCCGGCTCCGACCCGATGGAAGTAGGCGCGTTCCGGCGTTTCCGGCGCGGTTCCATCGAAGATGACGAAGCGGAGTTTGCCCAAAGGAAACTGGGCGCTCAGGGAAATCATCGAAGCGGCGAGAATGGCCAGGGCGGACTCATCACGCTGCCCCACCAGCAACAGGTTATTCCCACTTTGGCGACGGAAGACCGCTTCGGTGGGGCCTTTGATCGAGTTTGGCGCGCCGAGGTAAGCGTGGACGGTTCCTTGGGTCGGAGCGATGGCGGGAGCGGCGAGGAGTTCTTCCAGGACCGTGTTTTCGCGGATCTCTCCGGGGGCGTTGCCTTCGAAGATCACCGGCGACGCGTATTTCTTCCCGGATTCATCGGCCAGTTGGCGCGCCCGAGTCAGATACTTTTCGCGCACCTCTTCGTTGAGCCAAACGACCTGGAACGGGTTGTTCCCTTCGATCGCACCAGCGTTGTCGTTGTAAATGCCTTCTCCGGGACGGGAGAGGAGCCGTGCCGCCGGATTGGAGTCGTCCATGATGAGATAGGAGTCGGCTTCGTTACACTGAAGCGCGATTCGGATGACCATCTGGCCGAGGGTGGACCGAGCGAGGGTGAAGGCTCCGCCGAGGGTTTGCGAACCGAGAATGACGTGAATGCCGAAGGCGCGACCTTGGCGGACGATCCGATCCATGAGGACTGCGGCGTTTTGAGAGACCCGATCGTCTTCGGTGAAGAATTCCTGAAACTCATCAATGATGAGCAAGCTCCGTGGCATCGTTTCCTGGCCGCCCGCAGCGAAGTAGCCGGCAATGTCCTGGGCACCGAGCTTCCGGAAGAGATCTCCCCGCCGCTTCAATTCATCATCGACCCGTTGCAAGACGCTGAGGCCGAATTCACGATCACTCTCGATCGCGATGACCTTGGCGTGAGGCAGCCGATGGGTCGCGTAACTCTTGAACTCGACCCCTTTCTTGAAGTCGATAAGGTAGAACTCGACTTCGTCCGGGCTGAACCACGACGCCATGTTCGTGATCATGACGTGGAAGAGGGTCGACTTTCCGGAACCGGTTTTTCCGGCGACGAGCGCATGCTGCTGGGTGCCCTTGCCGATCGCGAGTTGCTGCAATTTCGTCGCTCCGGTTCGCCCGATCGGCACTTTCAGTTCGTTGACGGTCTTGAGGCTCCAGAACTCTTCGTCGCTTGGAGCAATGGTTTCGAAGGGAACCTCGACGCGGGTGGAATCGACGCTTGCCTGACCAACTTTGTGGATGAAGTCGATCGCGAAATCCGGGTCCGGAGCGGGCTCGGGAATCACGCTGGCCCCGCGAATCGCGTCGTCCGTGAAGATGACGCTGTCGGTTTTACAAGTGAGACAAGCGGCGGAGCTGCGAAGGTCTTCCGGCTTGAATCCGACCGGCGCGGGAGAGCGAGTGTCCCAGTGAATCAAGGCGTAGACGCCACAACGGGCGCCACTTTGGGCAATGCTCATGAGCCGCTTCACGGCCAGGTCACTGAACCCATTCGGGAAATCTGCCACGACCAGGTAATGATACTTCTCGGCGATGTTGCCTGCGGCTTCGTTGTATTCGGTAATCGTGTTGTAGTCGTTGCGGAGATACATCTGGATCACCTTCTCCATGTGCTCATTGAGCTCAGCGAGGCGTTTGTCGATGTGATCCGTCTGCGTCCAGATTCGGCTATTGATCAAGCTCTCCTCGTAATCGGCCATGTGCATGACGCCGGCGAAATTTTCGCCGAGGCCGACTGGATCGAGGATCGTGAAGCTGAGCCGTCCTGGAGGCGTTACCGACATGAGACGCAACATCACGTTGTTCAGGGTGCTGATGCCGACCTGCCTGCCGGCGTTGCCACTTTCGATCAAGACACTGCCTTGATCGGGAATTTTCAGGGTCAGCGGAATGGAGAGCTCCGCCAGGCCGGGTAGGGCGAGCCGAGGGTCTTCCGGAATTTCACCCGCCAGTTCAGGCACCTTCACCGCAACCGTGCCCAAATGAGCGACGTTGCTGAAATCCGCCGGACTTTCCCAGCTTTCGATGAAGTCTCGGGTCCAGGCAGGAAAGAGCGACTGAGTTGCCGCTTGGGCCCGTTCGACCACGCCATAGAGTTCGGAAAGTTCCTTCTTCCACTCCGCTTCCAAAGCGATCCAGTTCGATTCATAGGTCGTCCCAACTTCGCTCAGGCCTCCTTCTTTCGACTGGAGAATGTCTTGCTTCGACGTCTCCGCCGCCGTCCGCAGCGCCTGAAGATTCTGCTCGTGGGTGGCGTTGAGCTGGGCTAACGCTTGTTCGCGCGATTGCTCGAACTTCTGCCCCACGCGAACATTCTGATCCTCGATCTTCTGGGGATAGGTCGCCTTCATCGCTTCGGCTTCCTGCATCACCGCGTTGAACTTGCGTTTTTGCTCGGCGATTCGATCCGAATGCGCACCTTCGATCAAGGCCACTTGCTGCTTGTAATGCGCGTCGGAATCGAGCGAGCAAGCATCGACCAACTGCCGAGACCGTCCCAGCAGCTTGGCAATATTCCCGGCCGATTCCGAGGCGTTCTTCTTCCCGGCGAGGTAAAAGAACACCACCATAAGCAGCATCCAGAACGCGGATACGCCGACTGCTCCGATGTAGAGCGCCTCCGCCTTATTGTAAACGAGCAGGCCACCCACGGCAGCATGAAGCAGAGTGATGAGAACGATGAGAAGCGAAACCGGCATCGCGCCGAAGAAGCGGGGCATGACGAATTTCTTGAACGCCGTTAGCTCGACCGCCGCCGCGTTCATGTCCTTCTGGTAAACCTTCATCATCGCCTCGATGTCGTCGGAAACTTCCGCGACCGGGGCCCGCCGTTCTTTGATTAACTGACGTCGAAACGCTCCGTAACCGCGCAGCGCCTTCTTCCCTCCCTTTTCCAGCCGCACCAGATTCTTCTCGTCGTCGCCCACGATCGTCCGCAGCGCTTCGACCCGCTCCCATGCTTCACCAAACGCCGCATCCCGATCCCGGTCCGCCATCATCCGGTTTTTCTGCATCTCGTAGGTCCCCTGCCCTTCTTTCGCGGCGATGACTTCCCGAACGCGCTGACGGCTGTTCATGTAAGCCTGAGCGATCCGACCTTTGCGTTGCTCGAAGCGTTCTTCGACTTCGACAACCTGGCCCGCGTAGCTTTCCTCTGCCGCCTTCAGTTGCTTGTCCAGACGCTCATCGATCGCGGCGATGGCTTCCTCCGTTTCCGTCTCCAGACGTGAGGTATTAACCCGCGAACCCGACTCCAGACGCTGCTCGCGTTTCGCGAATTGAGCGACGCTGGTTTTCAGGCGATCGATCAGGTCCCGCACTTGGCGGATGGTCAAAAAGTCGGCGTTATTTACAGTCATTCCTGACCTTGGCTACGATTTTGTCCAGCTTATCGATCACCGTGACGGCGGTGCCTACATTTTCGAACAAACCCGTCAAATAGCGGGCTTCGAACTCCAAGGCTTTTTGGTCACGCCAGGAGGCTTTGGTATGATCCCATTTCCGGCCTAACTCTTTGGTTGCCCCGGCCAAACGGGCTTTGCTGGCGTTCATATTCATCAGGTTCCTTCAGGCGAGGATTCTTCCGGAGCGGCATCGGCCTCAGCCGGTTCGGTCGCTCCGAGTTGGGATTGTTGGTATTCGGCGGAGATGGCGCGGGCGGATCCCGCGTATTCGTCCAGGTTTTTGACGGCTTGGGCGAGGAAGGCGACGGCTTTGGGCAGATCGGTCGCGACCATGTTGCGAAGGCTTTCGAGATTTCGCGCCATCGGCTCCACTTCAGAATCGTAGGTCCGGACCCAGAGCTGGGTTTTCTTCAGCTTGGCCTCCGCTTCCCGCAAGGCGTCGCGGCATTTTTCGACCTGGCGCTGCTGGAGCGTCTTCGAATCGGCCATGCTCGACATCTCCGCGCTAAACAGTTCCTGCTGAGCGTCGTTCAGCTTTCGGGTGCGGATTTTGATCTCGGATTTCCAATGCGGCACCTGCTCGTTGAGGAGCCAGATGCGCAGTCGCTTCACGTCATCGGTCACTTCCGCCAGGGACATCCCGGCTTTTTCCATGTAGGTGATGAGCGAGGCTCGGAATTCATCCAACGCATCGATCCGGGAGATATTCGCTTGGTCAGCCATGAGGAGAGATTCGAAGATCGGGGATCGAAATTCGAAGAGAGACGGAAATCAGGATTCGAGCGGCTACTTCTGCCCCAGGTAGTCTTCGATCCGCTGAGCTTTGCGCAAGAGCAAGGGAGCCTGCCGACTCGACGCTTCGAGGAATTTCTTGAGCGCCTTGGTCGTATCGACGAATTCTTCGGCGAACTGCTGGTGCTCCTGGTCCTGCCAGGTTTCCCCCAATGCGGAAAATCGTGCTTGGAGCGAACTCATGCGATTCTGGAGGTCGCCGTTGAACCGTTTCAACTCTTCAGCGAACCGCCGAACTTCTTCTGGATCAATAATTGCCTTGGCCATCGTAATCTGTTTGGAACTTGGACGATACTAACAGGGAAAAACCACAGAGACCAAGCGCGTTTTTCTCTGATTCCAATGCGCATCCTAATCGGTATCCGAAGGAGGAAGAGTGGGCTTCGGCGCTTCCTCCGGTTCTTCGACCTCGGCGTCTTGAACCCGAACCTCCATTCCTTCGACCACGGCTTCCAGCGGCGTGAGACAGATGCGCTCCCCGTTATCCAAACCCGAAGTGACGATGGCCTCGTCTCCCTGGCGTCGTAACACCGTAACCGTGCGAAACTTGAGCCGATTATCTTCCGTCACCAGAACGAGCCGATCCGCACCGTAAAACGCCCGCAGGGGAACCCGAACCGCCGATTCAATCGACCGGCCTTCCACGTCAGCCTGGACGAAAAGCCCCGGCTGCATGATCGCCTCATCTCCAGGATTTGGACCGACTTCAGCGACCAGATAGACCGAACGGCTGGCGCGATCAATCACCCCTTCCTGACGAATCACCTTTCCCTTCCACTCGAACGACTGGCCCCCGGCGCTCGCTTCCAAAACCGCTTCCGGATTCGACGCGACCAGGGCAAATTCATCAAGCGAAAGCGGCAGCCGGATCTCAAACGGAGCCACCGAGTAGATGTTCGCGACCGGCATCGCCGGTGTCAGGTAGGAACCGAGTTCGACCTGAGTTTGCTCAACCCGACAATCGTAATCCGCCTGGATCTCGGTTCGGGCCAGATCACGCTTCGCCTTTTCCAAATTCGCTTCCGCAGCTTCGATCTGAGCACGAGCGCTGGCGATGAAGGGCTTCCGCAACGTCAAGTCGCTCGGCTTTTCGCCCCGCCCGAGGCGCTCCCAATCCCGCAAAGCTTTTTCCGCCTGGGCTTCTTCCGTGGCCAAGGTCAACTCGGCCTGCGCTTTGGCGGACTTCGTCTGGGCGAGGGCGGCTTCGAAATCGGCTTTCTCCAGCCGCGCCATGGTTTCCCCTTTTTTGAACGCACCGCCCGCTTCGAACTTCTCCGAAACCCAGATCACTTTTCCGGCCACTTCCGCCGCCAGTTGCGTTTCCCTAGAGGGTTCCACCAGCCCTTGGGTCGGCAAATTGAGTTTGATCGTCTCCTTCTCCACCTCCGTAACTTCGACGGTTGGCAGCACCCTTTCCGGCGGGGCGATTTTCGCCTCCGGCTTCAGTTGGTTAAGAACCACCGCCGCTGCGATCCCAGCGCCTAGGACGATCAAGCTCAGAACGATCTGCGTCAGTTTCAGAGGAAGTTTCACGGTTTCTGGTTACGGTCTCGGGTGGCTCATGGCTGCGAAAATCACCGCCAAGCGCCACATGCAAATCAATGCGGTTGTCGAGGCGCTCCCGACGGGCTTCAATTAGCGCTGATTCGGAATTGATCAACTGCTGTTGCGCCCGAAGAAGGGTCAGGACATCGCCGACACCGCCGACGTAATCGTCTTTTGCCCGTTCCAGCGCTTCTCGACCCAGGCTGACCGCGCTCTGTAGGGCGGCGACCCGTTTGGCCTGATAGGAATCAGCAGCCAGGGCTTCTTCCACTTCGCGGAACGCGGTGAGGACGGTTTGCTCGTAACTGGCCAGGGCCGCTTCTGCCTCGGCCTCACGCAGTTCCACGGTGGCGCGAAGACGCTTCCCGTCGAGCAAGGGCTGAGCCGCCCGTCCCGCAATGCTCCAGACCGTGAAGTCGGTATCGAAGACTTGGCCCAATTCTTCGGTCGAGGTTCCATACGCTCCCGTCAGGGTGACCGCAGGTAAAAGGCTGCGCTTGGCCTGAACCACGCGCTCGTCACTGGCGGCCAGGCGACGTTCGGCGGCGACGAGATCCGGGCGGCGTTCGAGGACATTGGCCGGAATACCCGCCGGTGGCGTTCCTGGCATCGGCGGCAATTTGGAAACCGCTTTCAGCTCACTGGAAGGATAGCGGCCCAAGATGACTTCGAGCAATTTGATCGAGCGCATGAGCAGCACTTGGCGTTGGAAA
>CAYGQD010000056.1:3541-34869 GCA_964351855.1 uncultured Verrucomicrobiales bacterium | reverse complement strand
TAGGCGTTGTGGTGATGCTGGATGAGGCGCGGGTTGGCTCGTATCAAGTGCGGCTGTCGCTGGAGACGGCGCTGGCGGAAACAGCCGGTGAGGCGGAAACTGCGTTGGCGCTGGCGCGGGTGGAACCGCTGAGTGTGGTTCGCACGAGTGGCGAGCTGGCGATCCGCAAAGCGGCGACGATTGATCTGGCCACCCCGCAAGCCAGTGGTTTGGCCCCGATCGAGCGGGAGGAGGCGTTGCTCGCGTATCGCTTTCACGACGCGCCCTGGTCCCTCACGCTTCCCATTCGGAGAAACGAGCCGATTTCCGTTCCCCAATTGTATGCCACCTACGCGGATCTCACCTCGGTGATTGCGGAAGACGGAACCACGACGACGGAGATGATTCTCTGGCTGCGAAATCATGACGAAAGCGCGCTTACGGTGAGACTGCCCGACAACGCCGAGGTTTTGAGCGACGTCTGGATCGACCAAGCCTCTCAGCCGCCGATGCGTCAAGCCGGAGGTGAAGCGCTGATCCTGCGCTTGCCGAAGAGTGCCGAAACTCAGGGCCGCGACTTCCCGGTGCGCCTGGTTTACCAGCTTTCGCCCGAAGATTCCGCCGAAGCGTGGGGCGAGCGCGGCCAGTATGATCTCCCGGCCGCGCGCGTCCTCAACGCGGACGTCCTGCAGACGCAGCATCGGCTCTTCCTGCCTCAGAACTATCGCTATCCGGGTTTTCAGAGCGCGATGCAGCGGTCTGTGCAATGGGGCGGATGGCGCGATTTACGGAATGCCTTGGCGAGTTGGATTCCGGCGCTGAAGCCGGCTTTGGCGAGCGAGACAACCCCGACCTGGGACGCGCCTCCGGTGCTCGATTCCCAGTTTGGCTTTCCGGTCGTCAAGCAAGGCGCGGAGTTCAGCTTCTATCGCTTGGGAGATCCCTCGCCGGTGTCGCTCTACTATGTATCGGATCGCTACACGGCGGGATTGGAGTCTCTTCTCTTTGTCTGCGCGTTCGCTCTGGGAGCGTTGCTCACTCGGAAAAGCCTGGGAGCCAAGTTTCGTTATCTCATTGTCGTAGGCTTGGCGACGATCCTGTTGGCGAGCGTGATTGCGCCTGACTTCGCGGATATCTATCGAGCGATCTTCGCGGGGGTTGCCCTGGCGATTGTGATCTGGTTGCTCGGTGCCTTGTGGTGGCTCTTGAAGCCGACGGAAAAGACTGTCGAGACGACTTCCACTCGCACCGATGACGCCGAGGAGGAAACGTCGGTCGCCAAGAAGGAGACGCCGCCTTCCGAGGAGGAAGTGACGGCTCCCGCGAAGCCGGAAAAGCTGAAGCTGGATCTTCCCGAAACGGAACCGGAGAAGTCTCCGGCGTGATCCGGGTTATTCTCCGATGCAGTAGAGGTGCGTTTGCGAACGGAGGAAGAGATTGCCCCGGGAGACGGCCGGAGTTCCGTTGAACTGGGTATCGTCCCCATCGATTCGGTTCTGCGCCAAGACCTCGAGACCTTCCGGGCTCGGATCGATGACATAGGTTCCATTCGATCGACTCACCGCGATAATCTTTCCGCCCGCCAAAATCGGCGCGGCATAGAACGGCTTTCCACTACCACCGGAAATCCCGGGAACGCGTTCTTCGAAAAGCGACTCCGCTTCACCCGGCTTCGCGGCGAAGGCGATCCCGCTATCACCAATCCAATAGAGCACGCCGTCCTTTTCGATGGGAGGCGTCATATAGGTCGCTGGCTTCTGGGTATCGTAAATGATTTCACCGGTCCGATCACCACTTCCTCCAACCTTGAGCGCGACTCGCGCCGTTCGCGGAAAACCACCGGAGATCGTAATATATTCGCCGTTCAAGACGGGGCTGTTCGACATATTGCCCGGCAAGTTGTATTCGGCGAACCACCGCAAATTCCCGGTCTCCGGGTTGATCCCCCAGAACTCACCGGTGAGGGCAAAGACGATATCCGTCCTCGACTCGTCCACCGGAACGATCAGCGGACTCCCGTAGGTATGCTCCATCCGCTCGCCTTCCGCTTTCCAGAGCACCGCTCCATCCTTGGTATCCAAGGCGATGATCGATCGTGATTCGTCACCGGCCGGAACGATCAGCTTGTTCTCGAAGAGGACCGGGCTGCTGGCACTGCCCCAACGCTTGCCGGAGGAGTCTGGTCCCGCGTCCGACTTCCAGAGTTGGTTTCCGTCCAGGTCGAAGGCGTAGATTCCGGCTTTCCCAAAGAAGGCATAGACCGCTTTTCCATCCGTGACCGGCGTGTTGCTGGCGTAACCGTGTTCCGTGATATAGCCACGGGCCGCGTCTTCGGGATGCCACACCGGAACAGCGCGATCCCAGACGATTTCTCCGGACGTCCGGTCGATCCGGGTCAAGTGACGCTTGATGTCAGCGCCTTCGCCCGAATAACTGGTGACGAACACCGCATCTCCGGAAACGATCGGCGAAGAGCTTCCTTCTCCGGGCAGCGCAATCTTCCACTTGAGGTTCTCCGTTGCGCTCCAGGTCGTCGGAACGGTGTCAGCGCTGACGCCACTGAGATTCGGCCCGCGAAACTGAGTCCAATCCGCCAACGCGGAGGTTGCCAAGAGAACCGAGAGGGCGAGAAAAGAGGATCGAGTTTTCATGAATCGATCCAACCACGCTTTCGCCTAACGGTCGCGCAAAAATTCCGCCAACTTGTACATTCGCAGCTGCTAGGAACCGCCGACGGCTGAAGCAGGAATCGTGATCGTCTGGCCCGCTTGCAACTCCCGAGGATCGGTCATGCCGTTGACCTCGAGCAGTTTTTGCCAGGAAACTCCGTATTTGAGGGAGATCCGATAGGCGGTATCGCCTCGGACCACCTTATAAGTCTGCTGACCAGTCGGCTTCGGATCGGCCGCGACCGGGAGCAGATTCTTGGCAACCTGAACCGGTTTTGATGGGGCGGGCTTCGAAACTGGGGGAGCCGCGCTCGGATCTTTCTTGGCAAAGGGCTTGGGCGATGGAGACGAGGGCTGCGCCTTGGCAATCGGGATTTGAGCGATCATCTGAGGGTCCTTGCTCTTGTCGGCGCGATGATCCGGGATGGTGAGCCATTGCCCGGCGTAAAGCTTCATGCCCGTGGAAATGCTATTGAGCTTCTCGACTTCGCTGACGCTGGCATGGAAGGCGCGCGCGATTTGGGGGAGCGATTCATCGGAACCCACGCGATAGCGCTTGTAGCCGTTCATCGTCGGATGATCGAAAATCACCGGTTTCCCGCCATTGCGGCGCTCATCGAGCCCAGGAGTGTCGCGCCGAGGAGCGGATTGCGGTCCCGAAAGGGTGACGGGAGCTTCGACGGACGTGGTCGGCTCCATCTCTCCTTTGTCGATCCATTTGAAGGCCAAAATGCCTCCGATGGCGACAATGTGCATGAGAAGAACGACGCCGATGACGCGTCCCAAGCCTCCTCCGCGAGACTTTGTTGACTGGTAATCATCATCCATGATGGCAGAATATTGCACTGCTGAGGATGGACGTCGATGACTACGGTTCATTTTTTGAGGTAATGCTAGGGTATGTTCAGTCAGGTCTCAAGTTCGGTCACTGCTTTCCGAAAAACCTCGCCGCGTTCCGCGTAGCTTCCAAACATATCAAACGACGACGTTCCCGGAGAAAACAGGATACTCTGCTTAGGACGAGCAAGTTTGAGAGATTCTTCAACGGCGTCGGGAAGCGTCTTCACCCGGGTGCAGGGAATCTTTCCTCCCCAGGCTTCCGCGATCCGTTCCGCCATTTGGCCGATGAGCACCGCCCCGGAGACTTTCTCCGCCACCAGATCGGTGATTTCGCCAAAATCGAGGCCTTTGTCTTTCCCGCCCGCGATCAACACAACGGGTTCAATCTGACCGCGTAAGCTGCTTTCGAGCGCGTGAAGATTCGTCGCTTTCGAGTCGTTGATGAATTCGTGCCCGTCGACGGTTCCGACCAGCTCGCAGCGATGTTTTGGCGGCTGATAACGCGCCAAGGCCTTGGCGACGGTTTCCGGACTTACCTCTTCGAAGGCCGTCGTGGCGGCGATCGTCGCCATGACGTTCTCCGCATTGTGGGTGCCGCGTAGCTTGGTGGCGCTGAAGTCGAAAACCCGCTTCTTCTCGAAACAAATCCAGCTCCCGTCAAAGGTGTAGTCCGCCTCCGGATCAAAGGCGCTGAAGGTGACCACGCGAGGAGCAATCTTGCCGATCTTCTCCCGATCCTCGTGCTTGATCACCGCGAAATCGTCTTCCGTCTGGAAATCGAAGATCCGGTGCTTCGCGGCAAAGTAGTCTTCCAGCGAATCATAGCGGTCGAGGTGATCCGGCGCGAAATTCAGCCAGACGCTCACATTCGGCCGAAAGGTCTCGATCGCTTCCAGCTGGAAACTGCTCACTTCGAGGGAGAAAACGTCATAGGCGTTTCCGTGAAGCACCGCCTCGCAGAACGCGGTTCCGTAGTTTCCGGCGCAAACCGAGCGCAGCGGCGTGTGGTCGAACACCTCGTCGATCATCTCGGTGGTCGTCGTTTTCCCGTTCGTCCCGGTGATTCCAACCACCTTCCCTTGAGCGTGTTGAAACCCGAACTCGATCTCTCCCACCACAGGAGTCCCCGCCTTCTCAAATTGGCGGACGATGGGCGTGCGAAGGTCGATTCCCGGACTCTGCACGACCAAATCCACCTTTTCGGGATACCGCTCTGCCTCGGGACCAAAGATGCTCGCGATCCCCATCGCGTCTAATTTCTCGCCTGCGGGGGCCAATTTTGCCGGATCGCCGCTATCGAGAACGACCACGTCCGCTCCATCTTGCAGGGCCAATCGAGCCGCCGCCAATCCAGAGAGACCAGCACCAAGCACGGCGATTTTTCGGGGCGATGAGCTCATTTCCGGCGTCTTCAGGGTTCACTCAGCGAATCTTCAGCGTCGCCAGCCCAGCCAGCGCCAACATGATCGCCACGATCCAAAACCGGGTAATCACCTTGGTCTCTTTCCAGCCCATCAGCTCAAAGTGATGATGAATCGGGGCCATCTTGAAGATCCGTTTCCCGCGCAGCTTAAAGCTTCCGACTTGAAGAATGACGCTGAGCGCCTCGATTACGAACACGCCTCCGACGATCGCCAGAATCAGCTCTTGGCGGCAGCAAACCGCGATCGTTCCCAGAAGTCCACCGAGTGCCAGCGAGCCCGTGTCTCCCATGAACACCCGCGCGGGATAGCAGTTGAACCAGAGAAATCCTAGCCCGGCCCCGACCATCGCGGTACAAAACACGGCAACTTCCCCCACCCCACGGTGAAAGGGCAACTTCAGGTAGCTGCTGAATTCACTGTGACCGGCGACATAGGCGAAAATCGCAAACGTCATTGAAGCGACGATCACACAGCCGATCGCCAAGCCATCCAGCCCATCGGTCAAGTTGACCGCGTTCGAGCTGCCCAGAATCACCGCCACGGTCAGCGCCACGAAAATTCCGACCCAAACGTCGCCGGAAATCTGGAATGCCTCGGTGAAACCCGGAACCACGAAATGCCGAATGTAGTCTTTCGTCTCCGGGTGAAAATAGAGGAACGCGCCCGCAGCCAGGGCGGAGCTGAACTGGAAAAAGAGTTTAAATTTGGCACTCACCCCGGCGGACGACTTCTTGGTGACCTTGGCATAGTCATCGCGAAAACCGAGGAAGCCGTGCGTCAGCAAAATGAAGATGAGCACCATGATGAACGGGTTATCGAGCCGCGCCCAGAGCAGGATCGAAACCAGAATCGAGCCCAGAATCATGACGCCGCCCATCGTGGGGGTGCCGCCTTTTCCCTCGTGCAGCTCATAGAGCGCGTGGACCTCTTCCGCCGTGCGAATCGGCTGTCCCACCTTGAGCGACACCAGCTTCCGGATGACCCAGGGGCCAATCATGAGGGTGAACAAAAAGGCCGTGGCGCAAGCCGCACCCGCGCGCGCGGTTCCAAACGTGAAGACACGAAACGGACTGAGAAAACTCAGGCTTTCGTTCGTTTCCGCGAGTCGAGTCAGATACTCGGAAAGGTAATAAAGCATTAGTCGGAAGTAAGATGGGTGAGAACGGTCTCCATTTTCGCAGACCGGCTGCCTTTCAACAAAACCAGGTCGTCGGGACTTGCGTTGGTTCGCAAATACTCACCAATCGACGCGTGATCGTTGAAGATGTGGCATTCCAAGTTGTTTTCAGCACCTTCGGCCATACGCCTGCCTTCCTCGCCAATTCCTAGCAGAATGTCAATTTTGTTCTCGGCGGCAACGCGCCCCAAGGCCGTGTGCTCCTCATCCGCCCGCTCGCCCAATTCGCCCATCAGCCCCAAAACCGCAATCCGTCGCCCGGTCACCGGCAAATCTCGCAAAGTCCGCAAGGCCGCAGCCATCGATTCCGGATTCGCGTTGTAAGAGTCATCCAGCACCGCGATCCCGCCGATCACCTTCCGCTGCAGGCGCCCGCCCGTCAGCTCCGCGCTGGCGAATCCTGCCGCCACCTGCTCCAGGCTCAAACAGAAGTGCAATCCCGTCGCCGCCGCCAGCGTCGCATTGCGCACCATGTGCTCTGCCGCCACCGACAGTCGCGTCGGCACCGTTTTCCCCTCGAAGGTCAGGTCAAACGCGCAGCCCTCGAAACTCATCTGCAAGTTCGTGGCCGAAACATCGCCAATCCCCACCCCGCCGGTCAACACTCGCGCCGAAGTCCGCTCCCGAATCGATTCCGTGAAGTCGTCTTCCGCAGAAAGGACCACGCATCCATCAGCTGGAATCGCCTCCGCCAGCATTCCTTTTTCTTGCGCGATCGCCTCGCGACTCCCGAGAAATTCGATGTGCGCCGTCCCCACATTCGTGATGATGCCGACATTCGGCCCGCCGATCTCCGCCAGCACCTCGATCTCGCCCGCATGATTCATCCCCATCTCGAAGATCCCCAAATTATGCTCCGCTTCCGTGCCCAAAACCGTCAGCGGAACGCCAATGTGATTGTTCAGATTCCCCAGGGTCGCGTTGACGGAAAACTGCTGATTGAGAACCGCCCGCGTCAGATCCTTGGTCGAAGTCTTACCGCTGCTTCCCGTGATTCCCACCACCGGAATCTCCAGACTGCGCCGATAGTTCCGCGCCAGATCCTGCAAGCCGGTCAGAGTGTTCCGCACTCGCACGATTCCCACCTCCGTCCCCTCGGTTTCCGCCGGCAAATCGTGCACCAGCAGCACGGACGCACCTTTCGCGATCGCCTCACCCAGATGCTCGTGAGCGTCGAAGTTGTCGCCTTTCAGAGCGATGAACAGCTCGCCTCCAGCCAATTTGCGCGTGTCGGTGGAGAACGACGCCACGGTGTCTGCGGGAACGCCCTGGAGCAGTTCGCCGTGGGTCCAGCTGGTCAGAGTTTGCAGGGTAATTGGCTTCATCGTGCGTTGCGTAAATCGTTAAGCGCATACTTCGCCACGAGCCGATCGTCAAAGTCGATCCGGCCATCGGCAAATTCCTGATAATTCTCGTGTCCCTTCCCCGCGATGAGGATGATGTCCCGCTCTCCGGCGTCGAAAATCGCTTGCCGAATCGCCGTCTCCCGGTCCTCGATCACCGCGCATTCCGCTCCGGAGATTCCCTTCCGCGCGTCGTCCAGAATCTGCTTGGGATCTTCGGTCCGTGGGTTGTCGCTCGTCAAAACCACGACATCGCTCCCCTGCGAAGCGGCCCGCGCCATCAGCGGCCGCTTGGCCCGATCCCGATCGCCGCCGCAGCCAAACACGGTGATCAATCGGTTCGGTTTCAGCTCGCGTAACGTCTCGCAGGCCTTTTCCAACGCGTCCGGCGTATGGGCGTAATCGACAAAGACGCGGAACGGCAAATTCTCGCCCACCGCTTCCATCCGCCCTGGAACCTGAGGACCGTCCGCCAGATGCTGAATCGCCTCCCGCAGGTTCAAGCCCATCGCCGTCGCCGTCGCCAACGCAGCCAGTGCATTCGACACGTTAAAGCCGCCAATCAGCGGCGACCGCACCAGAAACTGGCGCTTCTTCGCTTCCAACATAAAGCTCGTCCCCTCAAAACGACTCTTCACATCGCTGGCCCGAAAATCGCGCCCTACTCCCATCCCAAAGCACAGCTTCTCCACGCCCGGAAAATCCCCGCGCAGCAGTTTTTGCCCATATTCGTCATCCCCGTTCACCACCATGACCGGCTTTTTCTCGGACTGGTTCTCCATTTGCTCGAACAGAATCCGTTTCGCCGCGAAGTAGTTCTCCATCGTCTTGTGATAATCCAGGTGGTCCTGGCTCAAGTTCGTAAACACCCCGACATCGAACGCCACCCCCGCCACCCGATGCTGCTCCAGGCCGTGGGAGGAAACTTCCATCACGGCGGCCCGACACCCATTCTCCCGCATCTCCGCCAGCAGCTCGTGCACGTCAGAACTCTCCGGCGTGGTCCGCGAAGCTTCGAACGAGCGCCCGCCCGTGTCATACCGCACCGTGCCGATCAATCCACAGCGCCGCTGCGCCGCGTCCGACAGATGCTGCACCAAAAACGCCGTCGTCGTCTTCCCATTCGTCCCCGTAATCCCAGCGACCTTCATATCCCGCGAAGGCTGACCGAACAAATCCGCCGCGATCGGCCCCAACGCCACCCGAGAGTCCTCCACCCGCAGCCAACCCACCTCCAGATTCACCATTTGTGGTGCCTCTTCCGCAATGATCCCGACTGCCCCCTGAGCAATCGCCATATCAATGAACCGATGTCCGTCCACCACCTCTCCACGCATTGCCACAAAGAGATCCCCCGGTTTCACCGCGCGGGAATCGTAGCGCACCGCCTTTGGAGCAACCTCCAGGTTCCCCCAGGTTTCCTTGATTCGGATCCCGTTTTTCAGTTCGTTCAGTGTCATTGTTTGGCAAGTCGGTTAGGAGATGAATCCGGCTGCATGTTCAAGTACGCAACCGCTTGTCGCGCCATTTCCGTAAAAATGGGGCCAGCGATGGTCCCTCCGGTGAGGGCGGTGGTGGTGGTGCGGGGATCATCGAGGACGACGATGCCCATGATTTGAGGGTTTTCCGCAGGGAAAAACCCCATGAAGGAGACGACGTAATGCCCGTCCACGTAACCGCCTCCTTCGAGGTATTTTCGAGCCGTGCCGGTTTTTCCGGCAATGCGGATGCCGGGGATTTGGACGTGGGGAGCAGTGCCGCCGGGCTGAGTGACGGCAATGAGGGTGCGGGTGAGGAGTTTGGCGGCAGCGGGACTGAGGCCCTGGCCGCGGACTTCCCGCAGGGTGGCGGAGCCATCGACCGAACGAACGATCCGGGGGCGAAGGAGTTCCCCTCCGTTGGCAACGACACCGAGTGCGTTCAGCATCTGAAGCGGGGTGACGGCGACTTCATAACCGATGGCCATGCGACTGAAGCTGGTATCGCTCCAATTGCTCGGGTGCTGGATCTGCCCGGCGGCTTCACCGGTGAGATGAACGCGGGTTTTGCGGTTGAAGCCAAAGGCGTTGATCGACTCGTAAAAGTGGCGGTCGCCGAGGAGACGGGCGACTTGGTAGGTGCCGACGTTGCTGGATTTCGCCATGATCTGAGCAACGGTGAGTTCGCCGTAGGGATGGGAATCGTGGAGGGTGAATCCGGCTTCAACGAGTTCGCCGCCCATGCAGTAGACGGGGCTGTCCGGATTGACGAGGCCGTGGTCAAAGGCAGCCCCGATGGCGACAATTTTGAAGGTGGAGCCGGGTTCGTAGAGGTCTTGAATCGCGAAATTGCGCCGGTTTCCTTCGCGGGTGGAGAGATCGAAGTGGGGACGATTGGCGAGGGCGAGAATTTCTCCGGAGTGCGGATTCATCCAGATGGAGCAAGCTTTTTCCGGGTGAAAGCGCTCGCAGCCAGCTTCGAGCGCCCGTTCGACAATCTCCTGGAGACCCATGTCGATGGTGAGCTGAACGGGGCGGCCATCGACCGCAGGTTTGATTTCGGTCCGGAAGGCGGTGATTTCGCGACCGCGACTGTCACGCTGGACGTTGCGAGCGCCGTTGGTCCCGCCCAAGATGGTCTCCATTTCAGCTTCGATCCCGGCTTTGCCTTCACCGGTGGCATCAACGAAACCGAGGACGTGGGTGAGCCGGTGGGGGCTGGGGTAGAAACGTCGGGTTTCCCGCCGAAAGGCCATGCCGCCGAGGCTTTCGCGGTCGATTTTTTCCTGCAGAGCGCGGAATTCATCTTCTTCGAGGTTCTGCGCGAGTTCGATCACGGCGCGTTCCGAACCAACGAGGCGACGATCCAGATCCGCCCGGGTCAGGCCGAGGTCTTCGTGAAGAGCGTTCGAGAGATGGTAACGGTAGCGGAGGAGAAGGGTCTTGCGATCGTATTTCCGCCGAATTTCCGCAGCGGAAAGGGCTTCGGCGGCGGCCAGACCACGGACAGCGATATTGTGATCGCGCAAGTGGAAGGCATCCGCGTAAAAGGTATAGACGGTTTGGTTTTTGGCGAGAAGTTCGCCGTTGCGATCGTAAATGGCACCGCGTTTGGCGGAGACAGCTTCGGGCCTCGTGTAGACGCGTAGGGCCTTGGTGGAGAGGGCTTCGTGGCGCAGAACCTGAAGCTGGACGAGGCGGGCGGCGAGAACCCCGAAGAGGAGGACGATGACACCGCCGACCCAGATGGTGCGACGCTGGTAGCCGCTGACGGAGACGCGGCGCAATCGTGACCGCAGGCTCCTCATCAGCGGCTTTCGGGTTGGATCACGATGACGTCGCCTGGGGCGATGGGCTGGAATTGGTCGAGCCGCGCGCCCAGCGTTTGCTCCAACGTGGATCGATCCGTCAAGCGCGCGATCCGCAGCTCAATCATCTCCAGCTCAGTCTCGACGTCGCTGATGGATGCTTCCAAGTCGCGAATCTGGTTGCCCTTGGTGACGTGGAGATTGCGCAGATAGACGTAGCTGATGGCCAGGCTGCAAGTCACCGCGAACACGACGGCCCACTTCGAGATCGACTTCCAAAACGCGGCGTGGGATTTCATCCTCAGGCCTCCAGGCGCTCTGCAACTCGCAATTTCGCACTCCGGGAGCGGGCGTTGACTTCCAGCTCTTTGGCGGAGGCGGTGACCGGCTTTTTGGTGATCAGTTTGTAGGCGAGATCTGGATTCGGCTTCGGAGCCGGCCATTCCGGGCGATCGATTTCCGGCTGGCTACACCGCTTCAGATACTGTTTCACGATCCGGTCTTCGAGCGAGTGGAAGGTGATGACGGCCAGCCGACCACCGGGCTTGAGCCAGCGGGTGGCGGAATCGAGGCCGCGATAAAGATTCTCCAGCTCGCCGTTCACTTCGATGCGCAGCGCTTGGAAGACTTTGGTCGCAGGATGCTGACGGCCGCTACGAGGGCGGACTTTCTCGATGACATCGACGAGTTGCTGAGTCGTTCCGATCCAGCCTTTGGCCCGTTCTTTGATAATGGCGTGGGCGATCCGAGCCGCCGCGCGCTCTTCGCCGTATTCGCGGAAAATGCGCTTGAGCTCGGCTTCGTCTTCCAAATTGACGATGTCTGCGGCGGTGCGATGCCAGTCCGGGTCCATCCGCATATCGAGCGGGCCGTCGGTTTGAAAGGAGAAGCCCCGCTTGGGCTCGTCAATCTGATGGGAGGAAATTCCAAGGTCGAGCAACACGCCATCCACCTGGGAAATGCCGGTTTCTTCGAGCATGTCACCAAAGTCGGCATAGTTACCGCGAAGCGCGACGAAATGACCTTCGAAGGACCAGCACTTGGCTTCGGCTTCTTCGAGCGCTTCGGGATCGCGATCGAACCCAACGACTTGCGCTCCGTGCTCCAGGAGTTCGAACGCGTGTCCACCGCCGCCCAGGGTTCCATCAACAATGCGTTTTCCGTCATCCGGTTGCAGATACGTCACCGTTTCTTCCAAGAGGACCGAGGTGTGGTAATGGCTGGTCACGTTCCAGGAAGGTTGGCGAGATCCCGAGGTTTTTCCACCAACCAGTTGCGGCGCTTCTCGTTCGGCACGCGGTTGAAATAAGGCTTGGGCAAAGAAGCTCGGATTGGCAAATGTAGCGGAGGCACCCATGATTGTGTTTAAGTTTCAGTTTCGCGAAATCAACCCAGCTCCAGACGTTCTCAAAAATTTATTTAAGTGATAGTTTTTCTAGAGATTTGATTCAGCAATCGAAGGATACCTAATTTTAGTTTGGCCAAACGGTCAATCACATTTTCTAAATATTATGGATATACGTAAAAGATTTTTAGTGGTTCAGCCCAGATTGAATGACTCACCGCTTGATTAGAATAATCGGTACGCGCTTTAAACTTGAGAATTACAGCAATCCCTATTAGGTCGTTCCCGGATTGAAAGCATCTATCCTAGCCAAAATTCGCAGCGCAATTGGCGGCATCATCCTGGGCATCGTCTTGGTTCTCGCCGCCTTGGTCGTGCTCTGGTTCAATGAAGGTCGCGCGGTGGTCGACTACCGCTCAGTCAGTGAGCTTGAACACTTTACAGTTTCGATCTCTCCGCATGTCGTCAATCCGGATAACGAGGGAAGTCCGGTCTACATCACCTGGCGGGCTCAAACTGACGATGTCCTCCGCGATAAGGAATTCGGAATCGAGAAAACGGCTCTGCGGATGGTTCGTACGGTTGAGATGCGGCAATGGATTGAGGATCGGCCAACGGAGAGCCAATTCGAGCAGGGAGTTCAGCCGGTTTATTCTCAAGTCTGGGCGCGGGAACGGATTTCGAGCGAAGAATTTATCCTCCCGGAAGAGCACGAGAATCCGCCGATGCGCTACATTTCGAAAACCTGGCTGGCCGATGAGGTCTCCCTGGGCGCGTTTCGACTGCCGACTTCGATGATCCTAAAGTTGAAGGACTACGTCGCGGTGGATGCCACCAACGCCGTTCCGACGATCCCCGAATCCGTGATCCATCAGCAGGGAAGCCTCTACATCGGTGAAGATCCGGCGATCCCTCAGGTGGGAGACATGCGCATCTCTTTCCGAGCCCTCGAGCCCCAGCAGGTGAGCCTGATTGCGCGCCAGTTCGGGCGGACCTTTGACAGCTTTATTTCCCGGGAAGGCAATGTGTATGCGCCGATTCGTCCCGGCGTCCATTCGCTCGACCAGCTGATTCGCTACGAGCAAGCCGCCGTGAAATCGACGACCATCATCATTCGAATCGCCGGTTTCGCCTTGGCGTTTGTTGGCATCTTGATGGTTTTGAGCCCGTTTACCTTGCTGACGGCGGTGGTTCCGCTGTTTCAACGCATCGCGCGGTTCGGGCTCGCCATGATCAGCGCGGTTTTGGCGGGCATTCTCAGTTTATTGGTGATCTCACTCGCCTGGATTGCCTATCGGCCCGCACTTGCCGTAGGGCTCTCCATCCTCGTTATTTTCCTGATCATCTTCCTCGCGGCATCGCTTCGAAAGCGTGATGAAGTGACTGAAAAGGTGAAACGCCGCATGCTGGCCGAGGCCTAGCGGTCACCAGCCGAGATAACCCAACCAGGAGAAATCCTCGGAATAGAGGTACCAGCTGGAAACCGTGATCTGGAAATTCATCATCGCGTGAAAGAGAATGCCCGGCCAGAGGGAACGGGTCTGTTGATAAAGCCAGCACATCACGAGGCCGAAAATGACGATCGTGGCCAGCCCCGGCCAGGAATAGAAGTGCATCGCCGCGAAGACGAGACTGGAAACGAGAGCCGCCACCCAGACTGGCCAGCGACTTCGCAAGGAAGTGAACAGAAAGCCGCGAAAGAGCATTTCTTCGAAAATCGGGGCAATCACGGCCGCGAGCACGATCTGGGAGAGCAACCCGAGAATTCCGGAATCAATCAGCAGGGGATCGAGAAAATCTCGGGTGTCGCAAGTTCCCATCAGCTTCTCCACTTCATAAAATCCCCATCCCAGAAATCCATAAAGACCATAGAGGCCCAAGACGATGCCGAGATTCTTACGGTTGAAGAGGTGATCGATTTCCAGGCCGAACACGCGGCGGAAACTGCGTCCGGTCGGCAACCAGAGCAACGCAATCAGTAGCACTGGCCCCGCCTGAATCAGGAGATAGAACAGATTTCCGGTCAGATGGTAAACGGGGCCTTGCCAGAGAAACGGAAAGACCCCGGCCACAAACTCGCTGAGTACCGTCTCAACTCCATGAATCGCCAACATCGCCCAGAACGCATAGGTCAGCCCTAAAACCGGCAACCACGTCGTGGTGATGCGCCAACCTCGGGACTGCGGCCGAAGCAAGGATCGGATCGCGAATGGAGCAAACAGCAGGGTCGAAATCCAGATTCCATAACCAATCGTCCCCAAGCGAAGGTAGCGCTCATACCAATCCGGCGACTCTGGCTTCAACTCTGGGGCGGCATCGCTTGCCAGTCTCAGCAGATAGCGCGACCACCAATCTGATTCCTCGTTGGAACGCTCCAGCCACTCGGTTTCGGCGGCGGTTACGGGCTCGTTTCTGAGGAGTTTCCGCGCGACCTGATCGTAGACCTCCCAACCGGAATTCGTCGAAGAAATCCCCCGCTCCAGGATCTCAAGCGGGTTCTCTTCTCCGAGGTAGTGCCAAATCAGAGCGGCATCCAAATGGCCCCTGGCATCCAACCAACCTCCATCGAGCGCCCCTTGGTAGGCGCGCCGCAATTCGCCGGAAATCTCTTCCACACTGACGTACCCCGTCAAAAACCGCATCGGGTTCTTCGCTTCCGCCTGTTCGGCAAAGGCTTCGTGAACCTCCAAAAGCGGGCCCGCATACGAGCGAAGCAGAGCCTGATCGTGCTCTTGCCAACTGTCTTTGTGGGTAGCGTGCTGGGAAAAAGTCGTGAAAAAGAGCAATCCGCCACCTAGCAAGACTCCGAAGAGCCAGAGCTTGATCAGAACACGATGCCCCGCACGATTCCGCGGGATCACCGCGCCATTTCCCAGCGGCATCTGAGCTTAGCGGGGAGTTCCCGGAGCCACGGGCTCGACTTCTGCGGTCGGCTCAGCACTGGGCTCAACCGGGAGCGGTTCGACACGAACCGGATCGCTATCGAGGCTTTCGACGATCACTGGGCCCGTGGAGGGAACGCTCGGCGAGCCACCATAGCTCGGTGGCGTTGAGCCCGGATTCGGCGCGGCAGGTTGACCGGTCATTTGGCCGGGAGCCGTCGGGAGAGCGCCCGGATTGGGAACCAACGGCTCGGCCGGAGACACTTCCGCCACCGGCGGTCCTGGAGCTGGAATGGGTGGAACCATCGCTGTCGCGGGTGCTCCCGGCGGAATCAGCCCTTCTTGTGGACCTTCGGGAACTGCGGTAACGGCGGGCGGATAGGGAACCACAGGCGGAACCGCTCGGTAATCCTGCGGAGCGGCGGAATCGACCACCAACGGAGGTTGCCCCGCAGGACGATTCCAGACATACCAAATGGTTCGCAAAACCGTCCCCGTCGCGCCGGATAGATCCACGCGACCGACCATGTAACCCTGCCCATCGAGCGCCGTCAGCCGCCAGAGAGGCTCTTCGCTGAATTCCTGACAACGGAGCAAGTAGTTGACACTGTTGAACCCGACCCCGGCTCGTTGCGCTTCGTGTTCGAGAATCCGAAAGCAAGCTGTCGAATCAATGAACAACTGCTGTTTATCGATGAATCCGGTGGGAACGCGCTCCGGATAGTGGGGTTGGGGATCCCGTTCGACGTTCACTTCGCTACCGAGCGTGTATTCGCGGACCAAATACGGGCTGTCGCGATCATAAACCACCAAATCCCAGGTGAGCGGCTGAGATTGCCCGTTGCGTCCTCGCATTTCGACAATCCGCTCCACGGAATCACTACCGATCGCCGCCGCGATTTTCTCCAAACCGGTGAACGCGGAGAGCGGAACTTCCTCCTTTTGGCGGCGTCCCCCGAAAAGCTTTCGCTCCTCAGCCGAGCCGATTGGAATCATCCCTAGCACTGCCCCGAATGCCACAAGCCGTAAAAATGGTTGAATTGTCATGGTCCTTTTTGATTCAATGCTCTCAAAATAGCACGTTACCTGTTTTGACAACACCGGAAGTTCAGCATTCAATCCCGAACTTCAGCGAATGCAGAATGTTCACTCACCTCCCCTTATGAAGTTCCCCACTCTCTTGCTGGCCATGGCCACTCTTCTCGCCGCTGGACTACTCAGCAGTTGCTCCACGGCATCTAGCGGCACCACGACCGCGAATCGCAACGGCACCCCACGTCTCAGCGCCAATCATCCGGCCATCTTGACCCGAAACGCCCAAATCGCGACCGAGTCTCGGGGCGATTACTACGTCGGACGTCGGTTCTGGATCAAAGGAACCCGGTTCTGGGGATTCGTCCGTCAACCCGGCCAACCCTGGCACGAAGCCAAACTTGTGGTCATTAACGAGTCGATCAAACACACCCCCGATCGCCTTCCGGAGGTCAATCCCGGCGGAAACGCGCACGGCTACGATCACAACTACGAATACAAGCTCACCGGTCGTTACACCGGAAACCGGATCTACGACCCCAACAGCAACCAAGTCCTACCAGAGTTCCAACTCACGGGCTACACCCTCATCAACCCAAGTCCCGGCTTCCTCTTTCACCCGGACCAAAAATTCGAGAAGAACCGGATTCCCAAGCCACCGTATTGATTTTTCAGTTCTCGGCGTCGATCGCGTGCTTCAACTGCTTGTAGTAATTGTGCGAGATCCGGACAAACGCGTAGTTGGAGGCGATGGTGAAGAGGAGAAGGCTGGCGAGGAGGTAGATTCCTCCGGGGCTGATCAAAGCTCCCGCTTTCCAGAGTAATAGGCCCACCGCCGCAGTGATGAGCGGCGCGTTGCAAACGACGGCTCGCGTGACCCGCATCCGCATGCGGATGTAGTCGAAAAATTGGAATCTCTCCGCGTTCGTCGCCAAGACTCGACTGCGTCCCGCGTTGAGAACATCGTCGGTCTCGAAGTATGTTCGCCGGATGCGTCGGTCGGTCGGCTTGGTCAGGATATCCCAAATCCGGTCCGTCACGATCCCGATGATGTAGCAATAGAGGGCCAGAATCGTCACGCCCGCGATGCCCATCTGTGGAATTGCCGTCAACATCGGATTGAGCCCGATAAAGAACGCCAGCCCCAGAACCGACCACGTGAGCGTGAGCAATCCTGAAATCAGAAGCTCGGCAATCAGGATCGGTTCTTTCATGGGGCGCTTCTCGAAGGCGCGTCGGCTCGCAGGACTTACACGTCCAGATTCCGCACATTAAGCGCGTTATCTTCGATGAACTGACGACGCGGCTCGACCACGTCGCCCATCAGGACGGTAAACATCTTATCGGCTTCCACGGCGTTATCTTCATTCAACTGAACACGGAGCAACTTGCGATTGGACGGGTCCATCGTGGTCTCGAAGAGTTCTTTCGCGTTCATTTCTCCCAGTCCTTTGTAACGCTGGATGTCGATGCCCCGTTTTCCAATGTCGATCACCGTGGTGAAGATCTCCGGAACGCTAAAGACAGGATGTTGTTCCATTTTATCGCCCTCCCCTTCGATGATTTCGAAGAGAGGTTCGTCTTTGCTGGAGAAATGCTTAATATCCAAGCCCACGTCTTGGAGACCAGCGAGGAGCTTGGAGAGCGATTTGGCTTCGTGGATCTCGATCAGTTGAGCGCGGCGATGAACCACCGGCGCGGACGATCCATTCGACTTGGGCGGCTCAGGCTTGGCTTCTTCTTCGGGAGCCCCTTCGGCTTCCACGCCTTCCACCGCCTCACCTTCGGGAGCCTCTTCACCTTCCGCAGCTTCTGCGGTCTCGTCGGTCGTCTCAATTTCGACAACCGGCTCAACTTCTGGTTCGGGGCTGCCGAAGAGATTCAGATCATCATTCGCCTCGGAATACTCGCGCAGAGCATCTTCATCCATGAGAAACTCGACCGTTTCCAGGTTCCCCTCGCGCACCTTGATCATGTATTCGGGCAATTTCTCACCCACGGCCTGACTGAGATACGTTTCGAAGTCTCCACCCGTCCGGCGAATCCCTTCACTCAAGCGCTGGAGTTTTCCTAACTCACTGAGGATGTTCTTCAACTCGACGCTGTTAAATTCTTTCCCGTCTTTCAAATTGCGCAGTTTGACCTCGTCAGCTCCGAGATCGATCAGAATCCGATTCAGGGCCGGATCATCCTGGACATATTCCTGACGCTTTTTCCGGGTCACTTTATAAAGCGGCGGCTGGGCGATGTACATGTAGCCCTGGCGAACCAATTCTGGCATCTGCCGATAAAAGAAGGTGAGAAGCAAGGTGCGAATGTGAGAGCCATCCACATCGGCATCCGTCATAATGATGATTTTATGATAACGCGCTTTGGTAATATCAAAGCTGCCTTCTGCTTCACCGTCGCCGATCCCCGTTCCAATCGCCGTGATCATGGTCTGGATCTCTTTGTTTTGCAGCACTTTATCAAGGCGTGCTTTCTCCACGTTGATCAACTTTCCACGAATCGGCAAGATCGCTTGAATCTTGCGATCGCGTCCCTGCTTGGCAGAGCCTCCGGCGGAATCACCCTCAACAATGTAGATTTCCGTCTTGGAAGGATCACGCTCAGAGCAATCCGCCAATTTCCCGGGCAGACCACCACCGAAGAGAGCACTCTTGCGAACCGTTTCCCGCGCCTTGCGAGCGGCTTCCCGAGCCCGAGCCGCGTTGATGACTTTGTTCACCACCGCTTTGGCAACTTCAGGATGCTCTTCAAAGTAAGCAGATACGCCATCGTAAACGACACTGTTGACCACGCCTTCCACTTCATTGTTGACCAGCTTTTCTTTGGTCTGACTGCTGAAGCGCGGATGCGGATGCTTGATGCTGATCACACAGACCAATCCTTCGCGACAGTCTTCTCCAGTGAGCGCCGGATCCTTATCTTTCAGCAGCTTGCCTTCCTTCGCGTATTTGTTCACCGCCCGGGTCAGGGATGTTTTCAAACCCGTTAGGTGGGCACCTCCATCCGTGTTGTGGATCGAGTTCGCGAACGGCAGAATATGCTCGTTATAGCTGTCGTTATATTGAATGACACAATCCACTAAAACATCTTCCACCGTCTTCTTGCCTTCCAGCTCCATTTCAACCGGTCGCTTGCCGCTCAAGACGATGGGCTTTTCATGCACCAGCGTCTTATTTTCGCCCAGTTGGCGGACGAATTCGACAACCCCTTCTTCATAGAACAGCGTTTCGCTCCGAGCGGACTCCGGACGTTCATCGGTGAGGATGATCGTAATGCCCGGATTCAAGAAAGCGAGTTCCCGGAGACGCGTCACCAAGCGATCAAATTGGAAGTTCGTGGTAATCGTGAAGATCGTCGGATCCGGCATAAACGTAACCAGCGTTCCGGTCCTCTTAGGATCCTTCAGCTTCCCGATCACGCTGAGCGGCTTTGTGGTCACCCCACGCTCGAATTCGATCGAGTAAATCTGCCCGTCGCGGAAGACTTCCGCTTTAAACCAATCACTGAGCGCGTTAACACACTTCGCGCCCACCCCGTGAAGCCCGCCGGAATATTTGTAGGCTCCCTGACCGAATTTTCCACCCGCGTGGAGGTTGGTCAGGACCAGTTCTACCACCGGCATTCCATGATCCGGATGCATTTCAACCGGAATTCCCCGGCCATCATCTTTGATCGAACAAGAACCATCCACATGTATCGTGATTTCGACGGTGTCACAATACCCTGCCAGGTGCTCATCGATCGAGTTATCCAACACCTCGAAGACGCAGTGGTGCAACCCACGCTCATCGGGGTCACCAATATACATTCCCGGGCGTTTCCGAACCGCAGCGAGCCCTTCGAGCTTATTGATCTGCTTCCAACCGTATTCTTGGTCCCCGGAAACCTGGGTCTCCGCAGCAGAATTTAACTCCGTGGAATTCGTTCCGCCCTCATACTGAGGTCCCTCGTTTTCCAATTCGTCTTGGGGCTCATTTTCGTCGTTTTTAGGCATCATTCGGTCTTTGAGGATCTAATAGCAAAGCGCTTCTAATACAGGGGGCTCCCAACTGGTTGAAGCGCTGTCGCGGAAGAGATTAACATTGCACAAAACCAACAGATTTCACCCGGTTTATTCCTTTTGTAAAGGGCGGAATGAAGTTGAAAACCGGACTCTCTTTTCGTGTAAACTTGAGCATTCCCGGCGTTTTTCGTTCCCTCTTTTTCAGGTCGTCATTTTTCGGCCGCACCAACGCGCAATTTCTTCTGGTCACACCTATCACCGCACTCTAATCTTTAAAAAACCCTTAACCCATTCTTGTTATGACATCTCGTGATTCTTCGCGCCGCAATTTCCTTCGCCGCACCGCAGCAACCGCCGCCGCGTTCACTACTCCCACGCTGCTCACGGCGGAAGAACCCGCCGCTCCGGCTACCCCGGTTTCCGAATCCCTCGTCAAAACGCTCTATGACACTCTCACTGACGAACAGCGAACCACCCTGCTGTTCCCCTTCGATCACGGCCTGCGCAAAGCGATTGACAACAACTGGCACATCACCAAACCGCAAATTGGCCAATACTTGAGCGACGACCAGAACGCGATGGTTCGGGAGATCTTCCTCAATCTCCACAGCGAGGAGTATCGCCAAACCGTGATCGACCAAGTGGCGCACGACAGCGGCAAGAAAGGGTTCGGAGCCAGTTCCATCGCGATTTTCGGCGAACCGGGAACCGGGAAATTCGAATTCGTCCTCACCGGTCGCCATTGCACCCGCCGCGCGGATGGAGATTCGGTGACCGGAAAAGCGTTCGGTGGCCCGATTTTCTATGGTCACGCGGCCGATGGGTTCAATGAGGGGCCGGATCACAAGGGAAACGCCTACTGGTATCAGGCGCTGCGGGCCAACGAAGTCTACCAGATGCTGGACGGCAAGCAGCAGGAGAAGGCGCTGGTACCTGCGGTTCGCCGCGAACAAGGCAGCTCGACGGTTCGTCTGGCGGAAGATCGGGAAAAGCTCGGTTTGGCCGTGGCTGATATGTCCGACGACCAAAAAGAAGGCGTTCGCAAGATTCTCGCGGATCTCCTGATGCCGTTCCGCGCCGAGGACGTCACTGAATCGATGGCGCTGATTGAGAAAGGCGGCTTTGATCAACTGCATCTCTCCTTCGCCAGAGATCGCGATCTGGGCAACGACGGCGTCTGGGACAACTGGCAACTGGAGGGTCCCCACATGGTCTGGCTGTTCCGGGGTGCGCCCCACGTCCATACCTGGGTTCATATCAGCGATCCCGAAGGTCCGAGCGATCGTGACCGGAGAGCCTAATCCGCCGCTTGACCTCCATTTCCAAATCCATGTTGCCGTGCAAATTCAGGCTCGCAGTTCTCGCCGCCGTTCTCTTATCATCGTCAGAAGTCCCCGCTGAAACCATGCCGTTTCCTTCTCCTGGCGAACTTCCGGCTCATCCGGAACTCCCGAATCCGCTCGAAGGCGTCGATTCGGCCGAAGCATGGGAACAACGACGCGGGGAAATCTTCCGCCAGTTTGAGCACTACGTGTATGGGAAATCCCCGGAATTGCCCAAAACGGAAGATTTGAAGATTGAAGTCGTCTTCGAGAAGGAATCCTTCGAAGGTCGGGGGATTTTGCGAGAAGTCGTGGTTCGCTTTCCGCCGGAAGGCACACCTCCAATTCGCGTTCTCGTGGCGATTCCAACGCTCGAAAAACCAGTTCCGGCCTTTGTTGGGCTCAATTTCGGAGGGAATCATCGCGCATCCGAGGATCCGGACGTGACTCTGAGCGACGTCTGGATCCCGGGCCGCTACGAAGGCGTGGTCGAGAATCGCGCCACCGAAGCCGCTCGGGGATTGGGAGCGGACCGTTGGCCCATGGACCTCGCGATCGAGCGCGGCTACGCCATGGCGACGATCTATCACGGCGACATCGATCCCGATTTCGACGATTTCAGCAACGGCGTCCATCCCTTCTACTACGCGGAGGGACAAACCAAGCCCAACGCGGACGAATGGGGCGCCATCGGAGCCTGGGCCTTCGCTCTCCGCCTCGCGGCCAGCTATCTCATCGCGGACCCGGCGATCGACCCGGAGCGCGTTTGCGTGATGGGCCATTCGCGGAACGGGAAAACGGCGCTCTGGGCAGGCGCTCAAGACGAGCGTTTCGCCCTCGTTGTCAGCAATCAGTCCGGCTGCGGTGGAGCGGCCCTGAGCCGACCACGCCGAGGGGAGACCCTGGCCGTCATCAACAAAAACTTTCCCCATTGGTTCAACGATCACTTTCCGGCCTTCGACGAGCGCGAAGAACATCTTCCGGTCGATCAACACATGCTCCTCGCCCTGATCGCACCTCGGCCGGTGCTGGTTTGCAGCGCGGAGGAAGATCTGTGGGCTGATCCGGAGGGCGAATTCGGCTCCTGTCTCGCTGCCGGGCCGGTTTACGAGTTGCTCGGGGCCGGTGGATTTGCCGCCACAGAGTTCCCCGAAGTGAACCAACTGATCAAGAGCAAAATCGGATACCACATTCGCCCCGGAAAACACAACATCGGCAGTTTCGAATGGAAGCTGTTTTTCGACTTTGCCGATCACCATTTGCGGCCCTAACTTTCTGATACGGTAAGGGCATGAGCAGCTTTAACATTCGACCCCGCTTTCGCCAGGTTCTGGAAATCTCCCCCCAAGAGCTCCAAGACCGCATTGTGAGCTTCGTCGAAAACGAAAACTGCCGTTGCGACGTGAAAAGCTTTCCCGGTTTCCTCTGTTTGCGGATTCCGGAAGAAGATCAGCATTTTTGGTCGCCGCGCCTTCACCTTCACATGGAGGAAACCGAAGAAGGGAAGACCCTGATTCGTGGGATTTACGGCCCCAATGCCAACGTCTGGTCCCTCTTCCTCTACGGTTACATCATCATCGGCTTCCTCGGGTTCATTACCGGAGTGTTCGCCTTTTCCCAGCTCATGATCGGCTATCATCCCTGGGGATTCTGGATTTTCGGCACCGTCATTGCTTGCGCCATCGCCCTCTATTTGATCGCTCAGACGGGCCAGAAATTAGGTGCCCAACAGACGTTCTTGCTCCACCGAATCTATGAGGACTCCATTGGCCAACCCATCGCGGTTCACTGATTCCCGACGAATTTTTCTGAATGGCGGAACCCATTTCAGAGTTCAAGTTCCAGAGATCCTGCCCTAATCTCTCCGTTTCCCTCTCATGAATGCTCCCACCTTGATCATCGGCTCCCTCGCCCTCGCGGCCAGTTTCCTGCTTTCCAGTTGCACCACCACGGGATCTCCATCTCGGAACCGCTACGAGACGGCCGCCTCTCTGGTCCAGAAAGGCCAGTCCAAAGCCCAAATCAAAAACTACTTGGGCGATCCCAAGCGCCGGGAATTGTCACCCAAAGGCGAGACCTGGATTTACGGGGGTTCTCAGCGCACAGCCGCCGATGAGCTGGTCAATGTGGGCATGGGAATGATTCCCTACGGAGGAGGCAGCGTCATTCGATCGATCGGCAACTCCAAGAAATCGAAAGCTCCCGGTGCGCGGATCACCTTCGACCAAACCGGAAGAGTGACGAATTACGTCTTCGATCTTCCCTGAGCCAACGGAAGGGTTCAGGCAAAAATTTCATGAACGACCTTGCCGCCTTCCGGCCCAGTCAGACGATGCTCCCGTCCTTCGTGACGGAACGTCAGATCGTTCGCGGGCAATCCCATTAGGTGCAAAATGGTGGCGTGAAGATCGCGGAAATGCACCTTCCCTTCGACGGCTCGAGCTCCGGTGTCATCCGTCTTCCCGTGGGTGTGTCCCGCTTTGACACCGCCGCCGGCTAGCCAAAAGGTGAACCCGTTTGCGTTGTGGCCGGTTTCATCCTTGTCCTTATCGGGAGAAAGTCCGGGACGACCAAACTCGCCTCCCCAGACCACCAGCGTGTCTTCCAAAAGCCCCCGCTGATCCAAATCTTCGAGCAGCGCGGCTATCGGCGCATCCGTCGCTTCACAATTGGCCTGCAAATCGCGACGATGATTCTTGTGCTGATCCCAGCTTCCGTGGTTCACCTCAATGAAGCGCACGCCAGCTTCGGCAAAGCGCCGGGCGAGAAGGCATTGCCGCCCGAAATCGCTCATCCGACAGGTGCCGACGGCACTCTTTTGGGCACCGACGCGATAGCGCTCCAGCGTCTTCGGAGACTCATCGCGAAGGTCCAGAAGCTGCGGCGCGGACATTTGCATGCGAAAACCCAGCTCCATCGTCGCAATAACGCTCTCCAGATTCTCATCGCCGTGCCGCTGTGCCACATGCTCGCGATTCAGGTGCTGGATGAAGTCGAGCTGCTGGCGCTTCTTCGCCAGGGAAAGGTGACCGCTCTGCAGGTTTTGAATCGTCGCCTCGGCCATGTTCTCGCCATTCGCCCCGATCGGCGTTCCCCCGTAAATCGACGGCAGAAACGCGCTCGAATAGACCGAGGGCCGCGAGGTATTCATGCTCACAAAACCTGGCAAATTCTGGTTTTCCGTCCCCAATCCGTAATTCACCCAAGCGCCCAGACTCGGGCGAGGCCGGAGGCGATCGCCTGTGTGGAGTTGGAGGAACGACTGAGCGTGGATTCCCGTGTCCGCATGCATTCCATTCAGAACGCAGAGCTTATCCGCGTGCCTGGCGGTTTCCGGCAGTAGCTCAGAAATCCTCAAACCGCTCTCGCCATGCTGTTGGAAGGAAAAAACGGACCCCGGATGCGGCTTTTTCCCAGTCTGCGGCTTGTAATCGAAGGTGTCCATCTGGGCCGGTCCGCCACTCATGCAGAGGAAAATCACCCGTTTGGCCCGCGCCGCATGAACCGCAGACTGCTCCGGTAACGAAGCCCGCGCTATAGCCGAAAACGCCAAGTAACCAAAGCCACAGGAGGCGGATTGGAGCAACGAACGCCGAGACAACCGATTCATGACCCCATTCACGCACGAAAAGTGCGATTTCTGGCAACAATTTTGACTCAAAAAATTCTCGGTTTCGTGTAAGCCCCGTCCCACTTAACACGAAATTCGACAGCGGAATTCAATTTCGTATTATCTGCTTGTCATCACCCGAATTCTGAAGATGGTCTCCCCATCGACAGCCCCAACGTGGATCGCCAACTGGCGGGAAGCTTGGTGTCACAAACCACAACTCATACCTCAGCAACTATGCAAAAATACACAATCGCTACCGCTGCAGCCCTTTTGGCTCTCGCAGCTCCCGCCTTCGCCCAGACATCGAAAACCCAACAGGCCAGCCTGACTCCTACCAAAGTGCTCAACGACCTGATGGCCGGAAACGCCCGCTATGTGCAAGGCAATGTTAGTTCTCCGAACATCAAGTCTCGCGTCAAAACGACCTCAACGGGACAGTATCCCAAGGCCGTGATTCTTTCCTGCCTTGATTCCCGCGTTCCCGTGGAACTCGTCTTTGACCAAGGCATTGGTGACATCTTTGTCGGCCGCGTTGCCGGTAACGTCGAAAATGGCGATCAACTGGGTTCGATGGAATTTGCTACCAAGCTGGCCGGTTCCAAACTCGTCATGGTCCTCGGTCACACCGCTTGCGGAGCCGTCAAAGGTGCCTGTGACAACGCGAAACTCGGGAACGTCACCGGTCTCCTCCGCAATATCCGCCCCGCCGTCAAAGCGGTCAAAGGTTTCGATGAAGATCGCAGCTCCGGTAACCCTGACTTCGTCAATGCTGTGGTCGAAGAAAACGTTCGCATGACTGTGAACGACATACGCCGGAAGAGCAGCGTCCTCTCCGACATGGAGAAAGCTGGCGAAATTGCCATCGTCGGCGGCGTTTATGACCTTGCCACCGGCAAAGTCACACTCCTTGATTAATTCTTAACGCTTTTTGAGCAGTTGAAGTGGGGGTCGCGCAAGCGGCTCCCACTTTTTTTGTGCCCGGGCGCCTACAACCGCTTTTTGATCGCCCGAATCCCCGCTCCGAGCACCGGCACATGCTCGAAAACGCCTCGCGTCGAATCCCAGAAATCCTGGTGCAAAACCACCTTCCCATCCTCGTCGAATTGAAGGTGACTCATCCCGATCGTGACGATGTCTTGCTTCGGACTCAGCGTTTTGCTCCGATACACCATCTTCCAGCGAATGTAGGTATTCTCGCCGGAATGCACCACGTCATCGTAACTCACCGTTCCGTATTGGAGCATCTTCGCGGTTTCCAAGAGATAATGCTCCAGCTCCTCCACCTCGCGGAAGGTCTTCAGCGTGTCATTGAAGAAAAACTGGTCCGCATAGACCAGGGAAACCTTCCCCTCCATGTTTTCGATCGAGAACTCCTCGAGCAACGCCTTCCAGCGCTCCACCCCCGCATCACGCGCCTCCGCGCTGGTGGAAGTGGTCTGCTGGGTGGCTTCGGCGTATTGATCAAGGGCGGTATTGTCCATCGGAGGATGAGATAAGGTGAGACAGCCACCGATCCCGATGAGGATAACGATGGTAAAAAGGGTGACGGAAATCTTCAGCTTTCGGCTCATGGGTTAGGAAGGGTTAGCAGGTTCTGGCAGGGCGGAATTCTCCGCCTGATTCATCCGGATTCGCCGATTCCACAGCGGAGCGGTCACCACATTGAACCAGATCGCGAAGCCAATCATCATGTAGACCAGAGTTTTCGCGATCACCGCAGGCGAATGGGAATCCCCCACAATGCGCTCCCGAATCATCCAGCCAAGAAACAGCCATCCCCCAAAGCAAGGAATCATCGCCGAAAGCCGTTTCCACGTAATCGGAACCTCAGACGAAGCTGGTTTCAAAAACAAAAAGGGAAACCACACCGCGCGAAGGTCAGAAAGGCGACCATGAAAACGGGTTAGCCGGTCAAGAAAGGTCATATCGGTGATACGGTCCATCGGGAGAATCGGACGAAGCCTCAACCTTCGTCTCCTTTCGCCTCCACTTCCTCACATTTCCAACCGAATTGACCTAAAATTCCAGACGGCTATTGGACCCTCAACGACTGCAATCTCTGCAAAACGACCTCGCACCTAAAACCCATCCCAAGCCTTGATCAGCATCCAAACCGACATCATCATCATCAAATTCTCGGTCAACGAAATAAACCCGAGCGGAACACTGCTGCCGCCTCCCACGCAGGCGCATTTGAGATCGCGTTTCTCAATGTAAACGGCTTTGAACACCGAGATGGCTCCTACCCTCAGAACAGCGATTCCTCCAACTCCTCCCGCAATAGCTTGCGCGCCCGATAGAGCCTCGTTTCCACCGTCTTTTCAGTACATCCCATGATCCTCGCAATCTCCGCCTGGGGGAACTCACTAAAATGGAACAGGATGACAGGGGTGCGGAATTTTTCGGGGAGCTTGAGGACGGCGGCTTTGACTTGGGCAGCGGTCTCGGAGGTTTCGAGCTGGCCGGAGGGAGATGATTGCTCCATGCCCAAGGAAGAGAAGGCTTCGTCGCTCAGCTCCGCTTCCGGGTGGCGTTTTTTCCAACGGAAATGGTTGCGGGTCAGGTTGGCGGCGATGGTGAAGATCCACGAGGAGAAAACGCCCTTCTCGCGGTAGCGCCGCCGATTCCGATAGATGAGGACGAAGACTTCCTGGGTGAGGTCCGCAGCGGTTTCGTAGTCGCCGATGACGCGATAGAGGTAAGCGAGGATGGGCTTGCGCCAGCGATCCATCAGCTCGTTCAACGCGGTATCCTCACCGTTTTGAAGACGACGCATCGTAGCACCGTCAGCAGCCCGGGAGCTGCCGACGTGGGAGCTGCCGATGTGGTCGCTCGCCTCGGGTTCGTCACCCTGCTCCTCAGCCATCGGTGAAGCGGGTCTCACCCGAACGTCCGTCCCCCGCCGGAGCCGCATACTCAATCAGCTCTTCCTGGAATTCTCCGTTGAGATCAATGTGAGGCATGCGGCCAGGAAGAATGAGTTTCTGATAGATGCGCAGGCGATAGCGTTGGGCCGCTTCTGTCGGCATGACCGAGCTTACGTCATACATGTGGCGGATGGCAGCTTCGCGACAAATCTTGCGTTGAGCGACCCAGGCATCGAGAGCCGTTTTCACTTCCGGCCCCATCTCGGGATAGTTGGCAATGGCCTGCTCCAGTTGTTCCTGCGCGGTGGCGAGGTCGAAGCAAAGTTTCTGGCAGACCACATCATGAGCCTCATGCTTTTCCCGAATCGTGGCGAACTGTGCGTCGGTCAACTGATACTCGCGGCGGAGCCACTCCAGCTCCGGGCGATCCGATTTCATCGCTTCGTTCACGTCAGCCGTGACATAACCGTAGACGCCCCCGTAAAGACAAGCGAGGAAGGCGATCGAGAGCGCCACAATGAGAAGGTTACGCGTCATTCGGTGGAATCGCTAAGACTGATGGAATGAGAGATGATGGGATCGATCGCGGTGCTATAATTCGTCGCCAAATCATTCCAGGTTTTTGCGCGACTCTCCTGTCCATGAAACGCGGCCAAGGCCACCGTGATGACCACCGCAGCAGCTCCCATGGGGATGGCGAAAGCTGGCGTGGTCAACTTCGCCAGAAAACTCTGCATCCGGTCCCGCAGAGAGTTGGCGTCACGCATCGCAATTTCCCGCCAGACGGCGGAATGGAATCGGGGATCATCGGGCACGTCAATCTCCCACAGAGAGAGCTGCTGATCGAAAGAAGGTTCGTTCATGGGAAAAGATTCTAAAACCCAAACACCAAACCAGGGCTAAACCCTCAATGTTTTTAGGATTTCTTGGCATTATCTTGCGTTTGACTTCCGAAACGGAGTTTTAGCTCGGCAATTCCACAATAAAGCGTGGGGACGACGAAGACGGTGAGGACGGCGACGGTCATTCCGCCGAAACTGGGGATCGCCATGGGCACCATGACATCGGAACCTCGGCCCGTGCTGGTGAGAACCGGAATCAGCGCGAGCAAGGTGGTGACCGTGGTCATCATCGCCGGTCGAATCCGCTTCATCGCGCCTTCCACGGTGGCTTCGCGAATCTGCTGGACGGTCCCGGGCTGGATCTCTTTGAACTTCTGTTGCAGATACGTCGCCATAATCACGCCATCATCCGTGGCGATACCGAACAGGGCGAGAAAGCCGACCCAGACCGCGACGCTGAGATTGATCGTCTGGATCTGGAACAGGTTGCGGAAATCGACGCCAAGAACGGTCACATCCATGAACCAGCCTTGGTTATACAACCAGATCATCATGAAGCCGCCAGACCAAGCCACGAAGATGCCGCTGAAGACGAGCAGCGAGGTGGAGACAACCCGGAACTGCAAATAGATCAGGATGAAGATCAGCATGAGCGCGAGCGGGAGAATCAGAGCGAGGCGCTTCTCCGCCCGGACCTGGTTTTCATAGGAACCCGTAAACTGATAGCTGACTCCAGCCGGGACGATGAAGTCTCCCGAAGCGATGTGGTCTTCGATCAATTGCCGGGCATCATTGACGACACTGACCTCCGCATTGCCTGGTTGCTTGTCGAAAATGACGTAGGCAACGAGAAAGGTATCCTCGCTCTTGATGGTTTGTGGTCCACGGACGAATTCGATCTCCGCAAGTTCTCCCAATGGTATCTGGCGGCCATCCGGCGCGGGCACGAGAATTTCCGAGAGCTCTTCGATGGAATCCCTCCGCTCACGCTGGTAGCGGACCCGGACGGGATAGCGTTCCCGCCCTTCCACCGTGGTGGTGATTCTTCGCCCGCCCACGGCGACTTCGATGACGTCCTGCACGCCGCGAATGCTAATATTATAACGGGAGATGGCTTTGCGATCGATCTTGATTTCGAGATAGGGCTTTCCGACGACGCGATCGGCGAAAACGGTCGCCGGATTGATCGAGCCAACGCCTTTCAGGATCGCTTCGATCTCCAGCGCGACACTTTCGATCGTCGCCAAGTCGGGACCGTAGACCTTCAAACCCATCGGCGCACGCATCCCGGTTTGTAACATCACGATCCGCGTTTCAATCGGCTGGAGCTTCGGTGCCGAGGTCACCCCGGGGAGTGCCGCTGCAGCGATAATCTCCTTCCAGATATCATCCGCTGTCTTGATCTGATCACGCCAGAGGCGAATGCGCTTCCCATCCTCGTCTCTCCCCCACTCCGGCTTGTAGGTGATGATGGTTTCGACCATGGAGATGGGCGCGGGATCGAGCGAACTATCCACCCGACCGATTTTTCCCACGACCATTTCCACTTCGGGAATCGCGTTGATCGCCTGATCTTGGAGTTGGAGCACGCGCTTCGCTTCGCCGATTGAAGCATGCGGCATCGTGGTTGGCATGAGGAGAAAGGAGCCCTCGTTCAACGAAGGCATGAACTCCTTTCCGAGCCCTTGATAGATGAGAAAGCCGCAGGTGACGACGGTCAGGACGAGCCCAATCAAGACCAGCTTCATGCGGAGGAAGAAGCGCAGGATCGGTTCGTAAACTCGAATGAAGGCATAGACCAGCCCGATGAGCGCGGCAATCAAGAGGAGAACGAAGAGCGAATTGAGCAGGCCATAGGGTGGCCCCAGCGGCATCCAATCCTGGCCCAGAATGATCGCCACAACCACCGCTAACGCGATGACAAGTCCGCTGTGGAATCTCGGCGCACGTTTCGAGAATAGATCGAAGCGCTTTTTATAGAGAAGATGAATGAGCGGCGGGAGCAAGGTCAACGCAATCAACACCGAAGCGATGAGGGCAAAGGTCTTGGTATAAGCAAGCGGCTTGAACAGCTTTCCCTCCGCGCCTTCCATCGCAAAGACCGGCAGGAAACTAATGACCGTGGTCAGCACCGCAGTGAGGACAGCTCCACCCACTTCCGCACAAGCCCGAAAGATCACCTGCAATCGCGGTTCGTCTTCATCAGCCTCTTCCAATTGCCTGAGAACGTTCTCACAGAGAACGATCCCCATATCGACAATCGTTCCAATCGCGATCGCGATCCCGGAGAGAGCAACCACGTTGGCATCGACATGAAACAGCTTCATCCCGACAAAGGTCAACAGGACCGCGCCGGGAAGAATGAAGGAAATGAGAAGCGAGCTGCGAAGATGGAAGACCAGCAGCAAGACCACAATCACAGTGATAAGAACTTCTTGAACGAGGGCGGTGTTGAGCGTCTCCAGGGTTTCGTTGATCAAGCCGGTGCGATCATAGAAGGGGACGATCGTGACTCGGCTCACAGTGCCGTCTTCGAGCGTTTTGGTAGGGAGTCCGGCAGAAATGGTGGCGATCGTTTCTTTGACGTTTCCGATCGTCTCCATCGGGTTCGCGCCATAACGGGCCACGACCACTCCGCCGACAGCTTCCGCTCCGGCCTTATCGAGAACCCCGCGCCGAAGGGCCGGTCCAAACC
>CAYGQD010000056.1:2260-3531 GCA_964351855.1 uncultured Verrucomicrobiales bacterium | reverse complement strand
GTCCAAACCCGATTTCGGCCACTTGGTCGAGGGTGATCGGGATATCTCCGCGTGCCGTGACGGCCGTTTCGCGGAGATCATCGAGCGAGGTGATGAAACCGCGCCCACGAATGACATACTCGATCCGATTGATTTCGATGGTGCGCGCTCCCACATCCAAGTTGGCGTCTTTTACTGCTTTAAAGATCTGCTCCAGAGTCACACCAAAGGCGCGCATCGCATCCGGATTCACATCAATCTGGTATTCTTTGACGAAACCACCAACCGAGGCCACTTCAGCAACGCCATCGGTCGATTGCAACGCGTAGCGCACATAGAAATCCTGGATACTACGCAGCTCTTGCGGATCCCAGCCACCGGCCGGGTTCCCCTCCGGGTCACGCCCTTCCAGCGTGTACCAGAAGACCTGCCCGAGCGCGGTCGCATCCGGCCCGAGCGCCGGGCTCACATTCTCCGGGAGCGTCCCAGCGGGAAGACTATTGAGCTTTTCTAAAATCTTCGCTCGCGACCAATCCCACTCGGCTGATTCTTTAAAGATCACATAGATGCTGGAGAACCCGAAGTAAGAATAGCTGCGAATGGTCTTTACCTCCGGAATGCCGAGGAGCGCGGCGGTGAGGGGAAAGGTTATCTGATCCTCAACATCTTGGGGAGAGCGCCCCATCCATTCGGTGAAAATGATCTGCTGGTTTTCGCCAATGTCAGGGATGGCATCGACCGGCACCGGGCTGCGCGGCAGACCACCGATCTCCCAGCTGAAGGGCGCGACGAGCACACCCCAGGTGAGGAGCATGAAAGCAACGAGAAAGACGATCAGCTTGTTCGTCAGACAGAAACGAATCAGCTTGGGGACGGGGCCGGAAGCGTCGCTGAGAGAGGAATTGCTCATTCAGTCGGTTGGCGATTTCTCGCCTGACTCGTTATCCGCCCCGGAGAGTTGATCCGTAATCTCTCCGCACCCCAACATCGAAGCGCCGAAATAGGGGTTCGCAATCGTCTTATCCGACTGAAGCCAGTCCGCTCCCGCGTTGTTGAAGGCCATGGGACAATGCGCCTTGTAGATCGACAAATCGAGCCCTGCTCCATACGCGCTGATCAGCGAACCAACCTGGCTGGAGAGCCCTTTGAAGTTCACCCGGAACAGAGCCAAACTATCCGTTTCCGCCGCCGTCCGGGCGATTGCCGCCAAGTCCCGGCTGATGATCTCCAATTGGAAAGCCGCTTCGGGATTCTCGTTGACGACGTTCGCCAACGCCTCTGCGTTCGAAACC
>CAYGQD010000056.1:1709-2250 GCA_964351855.1 uncultured Verrucomicrobiales bacterium | reverse complement strand
GCGGCGGTTTTCGCCTTGAGCAAGGCGTCTGCGCTCAACGCGGTTTGAACCGCTAGATAGTCAGCGACAACAGCCTGCACCGCCTGATTCCCGGCATCATTCAAGGCGATGGATTTCGCGAGCGCGAGTTGGTCTCGAACCTCTCCACATTGCAACATCGAAGCGCCGAAATACGGGTTCAAGAGATTCTCATCCGGCTGGAGCCAAGTCCCGCCGGCATCATCAAATGCCATTGGACAATAGTGCTCGTAAACGGGCAGATGAGCCGTTCCGAATCGGCGAACCAATTCGTCGGCGAGCATCGTCAGCTTTTGAAATTCCGCCCGAGCCGCCTCGATACTATCCGATCCTGCGATGGTTTGAAACGAGGGTTTCAGGCGCTCGGCCAATTCTTCCCAAGTTGCCAAGGATGGATCCGGAAGCGTTTCCTGCGGCATTCCCGAAACCTGCTTCCCACCAACGCCCGCCGCTTGTTTGGTATTCTCCAGAGAATCGCCGGCGAGGGCTTGCTGAATCGCGAAATACGATTCCAGCAACGCGT
>CAYGQD010000056.1:0-1699 GCA_964351855.1 uncultured Verrucomicrobiales bacterium | reverse complement strand
CATGCGCCTCAGGAAACAAGCGATCCTGCCCCTCGCCCGGGCTCATCATGCTCGGCTTCGCCTGAATTTGCAGGGCGCTATCAATCACAAAGCCACCTTCTGCCACGACGCGCTCTCCTTCCTTCAGACCCGCTTCGACAATATAGTGATCACCAGCGCGTGGCCCGATCAGAATCTCCCGACCTTCGAACGTGGGCTGCTCGGTATCCGGCTGCATCACGTAAATAACCGAGCGCTTGCCGGTATTCAGCACCGCGCTGACCGGCACGAGGAGAGGCGGCTTGGACATCGCATCGGTAACGGTATAACCCAGCTCCTCAGCCGGAACCAGATCCATCCCGCAGATGTCACACTGCCCCGGCGCATCCTTCACGATCTCCGGATGCATCGGACTGATCCACTTTCCCGCGAGCGAGGGGTCGAGCACGTTCCCCGCAGAAGCGATCCGGGCCGTGACGATGCCGGAGACAAACATCCCCGGCTTTAGGAGGCGTTCTTCATTCGGCACATTGACGCGGATCGACACGGTTCGAGTGGCCGGATCGAGTTCAGGAGCGATAAAGGAGATCTTCCCACGAAACGTCCGTCCCGGAATCGACTCGGTCGAAAACTCCACCGCTTGTCCGAAACGTAGCCAGGGGGTGTCCGACTCGTAAGCATCCAGCATCACCCAGACTTCGTCCAAATCGGCGATCTTGAAATAGGGCGTGCCGATCTCGACATACGCGCCTTCGCGCACATTCATCTGGGTGACGATTCCGGAGCTCGGAGCATCAATCGTCAGTTGATCGGACGTTTCGCCAGAAGACTCGATCGCCTCGATCCGCTCATCCGAGAATCCCCAGAGACGCAGCTTATCCCGCGTGATTTTCGCGGCATTCGTGTTGCCAAATTTTTTCGCGGTGAGGAGCTCAGACTGAACGGAAAGCAGTTCCGGGCTGTAAACCCTGGCGAGGTGATCGCCCTGTTTCACCCGAATCCCGGTGTAATCGACATACAGTTCATCGATCCGCGATGGAAACCGAGCCGCGACCGTGCGTATCTTGGTTTCGTCATACATCACCTTGCCGAAGAGGCGAACCTCCGCCTCGGGGTAATCCCGTACCACTTTGGTTGTCGTAATCCCGGCCAGTTGTTTGGCCGCTTCCGACATCGAGAACGAGCGCTCTCCGTCGCCACCTCCCATCGCGCTGAGCGGGATAAGATCCATCGCACAGATCGGACACTTCCCGGGGTTCGGCTGTTTCACCTGAGGATGCATTGAGCAGGTCCAAGACTCGGCCCCGGCATTCCCCGCCCCTTCAGCGCCGTGTTCATGCCCCGAGTGACCGCCAAAAAAGAGCGCCCCCAAGATCAAACCGACAACGACCGAGACCGCGCTAATGATCATCGTGTTCTTCTTCATCACTTCGAGATCGACAGGGGTTCGGTGAGGGTTCGAATCTCAAGCGCAGCTTTGTGGGCGGAGGCGAGCGCCCGCTGATCCATCAGGCGAAGATCGAGGAACGTCCGTTCGGAGTCGATCAAATCGGTCAAGGACGCCTTATCATTTCGATAACTTTCGGTGGTGACTTCCAGGGCTTGCTCGGCGGCGGGCAGCAGTTTATCGCGGTAGAGTTCGAGGCGTTGTTCCGCCTCTCCCCACCCTTGAATGGAGCGATGCAGGTCCGCTAGCAACTTCTGGCGCACACTCTCCACA
>CAYGQD010000055.1:2784-35005 GCA_964351855.1 uncultured Verrucomicrobiales bacterium | reverse complement strand
CAGAGCCGGAGGCAATAAAGCACCGCGCTGCGAATGATGGCGGGAGTTGCGCTCTAATTGGCCGGGGATTGGCGGCTGGTGCCCGCGAAATCAAGGATCAAACGCTCTCCCTCGCGCTGGGCGGAAACTCGAATCACGGTGCCATCGTCGAGTCGTTCTTCAGCGCTCTCACAGGCGAGCGGTCGCGATTGCAGCGTATGGCGAAAGCTGCGTTGGGATTGATCCGCGAGCGCTTCGAGATGCTCGAGGATGACATCGATTCCGAATTCCCGGCTCAGTGCGGTCATCGCGGCGACCCCACGCACATTGGCCGCCGCCTGAGCCTGGAGGTCAGCCAGATTATCGTGGAGATTCCGCGTCGGATAGGCACCACTCGTCAGAATTTTCCAGAGCCGGGGAAACTGTTCTTGGTTTGCTTCGAAGAGGAAGGTCGGTGGAATTACCACGCCTTCTTCGGCGAGGTTTTTCGCGTTCGGCGGCATCGAACCGGGGCGAATTCCTCCGATTTCCGCGTGGTGAGCCCGATTCGCAACGTAGCCGATTCGTCGCAGCGTGTTGCCGCCCGGCTCGACGCCGAACAGGGGCGAAATGACGGTGACATCGGGCAAATGAGAGCCGCCGAACCCCGGATGATTCGTCACGATCATGTCGCCCGGGTTCAGAGGATGCGCCTCGGTGACCTTTCTCACACAAAGTCCCAAGGCTCCCAAGTGCACCGGAATGTGCGGTGCATTGGCGACCAGCTGACCATTCGCGTCGAGCAAGGCGCAGGAAAAATCCATCCGTTCCTTCACGTTCGTCGAAATCGCCGAGCGCTGGAGCATCGCGCCCATCTCATTGACCATATTCTGGAAACGGTGGCGAAACAGTTCGCGGGAAATCGGGCTGGCCGAAAGAGCGGATGGCTCGGTGGAGAAGCTAGTCGTTTCCTCCGGTGATTCCAGCGTTGTGATGATGGTTCCAGTTGGATGGACGTGCGCTTTCCAGCCCGGTTTTAGATAGAGCGTGCTGAAGGGATCCTGGATGATCTTCGGGCCAGAAATTTCGTCACCCGGCTGGAGACTAGCCCGATCGATGAAGGTGCCGTTGGCTGCGGATGGGCTGGATGCTGGAGATGGTGTGGTCGTTTCGTCGCGATGAGCCGGGCTGGAAATAATGACCCTAAGGCTGACCAATTCGATCTTCTGATCGCCATCCGGTTCGTAGCCAAAAACGCTTTGGTATTTCTCACGAAAGTCGGCATCGAGCCTCGCGAGCTCTCCAATCTCCAAATCCAAGGTCGAATCCTGCCCGAGAATCCGCAATTCAGCGATGCGGCGGCGAATCGAGGCCTGCTCTCCTAATTGGCTCGCCGCTTCATCGCGCAATTCATCCAGCCAAGTTTCCAAATCCACGCAGTCGTCGAGGGGGCGGAGGATTTGACGTTCGGCAAAGCGTTCGATCAGAGCATGATGAAGCCCGAACGCGCTCAACACGCCCGCTTCAGCCGGAATCAGAATCGTCGTCATCCCCAACTGCGCGGCGATGTCACAAGCGTGGAGAGGCCCCGCTCCGCCAAAGGCCAACAGGGCGTAGTCCTTGGGGTCGGCCCCTTCCCGAATCGAAATCCGCCGAATGCTATCCGCCATTTGCTCCACGGCGATCCGCAAGAGCCCTTCGAGAACGTCGGTTTCCTCAAATCCAGGCCCCATGGGTTCCATCAGCCCCCGTAAAGCTCGGCGCGATTGCGCGATGTTCTCCTCCGTGAGAGGAATGCCAAAGTTGGTGGGATCGATTCGTCCGAGCAGAAGATTCACATCCGTAATCGTGAGCGGCCCACCTCGCCCGTAACAAGCCGGACCGGGATCCGCGCCGGCGCTTTCCGGACCCACTCGCAAACCGTGATTCTTCCACTGGCAAATGGAGCCTCCGCCGGCCGCTACGGTTTCGATGCGGAGGGAAGGGGACAGAAGAGTCGCGGCGCCGACCGTTTGCTGAAACTGATAGGCAACGTCGCCGTCAATGCGGGCGACGTCCGTGCTCGTTCCTCCCATGTCGAAAGTGATGAGGCGATCAAACCCACAGGATTTGCCACTGGCGGCCGCGCCGACCACACCACCGGCGGGACCGCTGAACAGGCTGTCCTTGGCTCGAAAGACGGTTCGCGATTCCAACCCGCCGGAACTCGTCATCACCCAAAGATCTTCGGTCACCGTAGAAACGCGATCGAGAAACTGCTGCATCACCGGTGTGAGATAAGCATCGACGACGGCGGTCTCGGCTCGTGGCAACAGCTTGATCAACGGGGCGAGATCACTGGAAAGACTCACGTGCTCGAACCCCGCTTCCCGGAGAACCTGCGCCAGGGCCAGTTCGTTCTCCGGATTGAGATAGCTGTGCATCAGGGCGATGGCCGCCACGCGGATTCCGCGATCCAGCAATTCCCGAACGGCGGCGTGAAACTCGGGTCCCAGCTGCAACGCATTCAGGACGTCGCCATGGCGATCGAGGCGCTCGGGCACTTCGACCACCGCCTGATACAGCGGCGGTGTTTTCTGGTGCTCAAGGGCGAAAAGGTCAGGACGGCGTTGGTCACGAATCGCCAACAAATCCGCAAATCCTTCCGTCACGAAAAACGCGGTCGGGGCCCCTTTTGCTTCGAGGAGCGCGTTGGTTCCGCGAGTGGTCGCCAAGCGTAGGTCCAATTCCGGGAACGGATCACCCAGTTGCGTGCCGGTCAGAAGTCTGGCACCGACCACGGGGGCTTCTTCACCGGTGAAAAGATCGATTTCCTCGGGAGGTTTCCCCGAAAATGGCTGGGAAAGTTGAAGCCGGTGAATCGACCTACCCTCGGAATCGCTGGCGAGAACTGTAGCGGATTGGCCGTTGGCCGCGACGTTCCAACCGGTAAAAAACTGCTGGGGAACGTCCCAAGGGATCCCGACGCGTGAATCGCCGACCATTTTGACGCGCAGTCGGCCCGAGGAAAGCACCTTGACCAAGTTCGGGACGTTTTCGCCAGGCGGAATCGCCCAGCAATCGGTAAACGTGCCGCCGGTATCGATGCAAATACGCCAGGAATCCACGAACGATTTCTAACCGAATTCTCGTCCCGTCTCAACCGGACGTTTCTAGGTTTCCGGCCCCACCGGTTTCTCTGGCCCTTGAGCGAGAGGAGGGCGGCCTGGCTGATTCCGTTGTTCCGGACGATTGCTTTGCTCGCCTTTGATCGTGATGCGATCTCCGTCATGAACGAAAGGGAGGGGCGTGAGGGAGATTTTGGTGCCGGGTTTCACCGTTTCATTGACCCGCGCAATCAGCATTTCGGCATCACCATCGTAAATTACATCCAAGATCTCGAAGGCGACCTTTTCTTCAGGGGTGACTCGGAGAATGGTGTCCCCACCTCGAATCGCCGATCTTGGAATCACGTAGACGTCTTCGAGCAATTCACCTTCGATCTGGGCTTGGACGAAGGTGCCGCTTGGCAGCGGAATCGAGCCCTCGATCGAGTTGTCCACGGCGGCAATGACGAACAGTTGCCGACTGCGGGAATCAACCGCAGCCTCGGTTCGCTCGATCCAAGCTGGTCGGGGAGAATCGGAACCGCTTTCGCCAAATAGAGCCACCGCCGGATTCCGACCGTCACTTCGCTCCAGGTTTAAGAAGGCGAGTTGGTCATTGCGAAGCGGAAGGCGCACTTCGAACACCTCTGACGAGTAGATTTGGCCAAGCATGGTTCCCGTGGTGACGAATTGGCCCACATTGACGATTTGGGAAACGACTCTTCCTGAGTAGGGGGCCACGATCGTGCAACGCTCGACGTTGAGTTGAGCTTCGGCGACATTGGCTTCCGCCGCTTTGAAATCGGCTTCGGCCTCGCGAAGCTGGGGGATTTTCAGATTGAGGTCGGTAGGCGAGCCTCGCAATCCAAGGCGTTTCCAATCCTGGCCCGCTTTCTCTGTTGCCGCTTCGGCCAGCGTGACAGCGGTCTGGGCGCGAATCAACTCGGCTTCGGCCCGCGCCAAAGCGGTTTCATAGTTTCGCGCGTCCAGTTGGACCAGAACCTCGCCTTTCTCAAACGCGGCCCCATTGAGGAACTGAGGAGAAATTCGGGAAACCTTGCCGGAAACCTCGGCGGAGAGGTCAGTTTGGGTTCTCGGCTGAATGATCCCTTGAGAAGGGAGTTTTACCTGGTAGGTGGAGGGTTGGAGTTCCATCAGCTCCACCACCGGATAGCTGCGAATCGCCGGGCGTTGCTCGGGTTCCGGACCCGTTCGAACCAAGTAGCTGTAATAACCAATGCCCAAACCAAAAATGACGACAGCGATGCAGTAACGAAGGATGAGGGCTCTGGCGTGGCTCATAAAGAAGGGCAGTCTAACTGGGGCGAAAGGCGGCGTCGAACGGAAAACATCGTGGAGCCTCGTTGAAGAGACGCTGGAGGGTTAGACGCCGTTACGGAAAATCGATCGCCTTTTTCCACGGATCTCCTTCCAGCGTTTGCATGGCGTCACTTCCTATTCTTGGTTCCGGGATGAAACCCCTTTGCGTTGCTCTTTGTTCGCTCAGCCTGGCCATTTCCGGCGCGTTTGCTGATCAACCGAACTTCCTCTTCATCTTTGCAGACGATCAGTGTTACGACACGATCCGAGAGCTGGGGAATGAGGAGATCGAAACTCCCCATCTGGATCGTCTGGTCAAAGACGGAACGACCTTCACCCACACCTACAATATGGGAAGCTGGTCGGGGGCCGTTTGTGTGGCGAGTCGCACGATGTTGAACACCGGGAGGTTTATCTGGCGAGCGAATCGGGCGAACTTGAATCAGATGCAGAACGACGGCCAGATGTGGAGCCAGCGGCTGGGGAGCGCGGGATACGATACCTATTTCACCGGGAAATGGCACGTGAAAGCGAGCACGGAAAAGATTTTCGACATCAGCCGCCATGTTCGACCCGGCATGCCGAAACAAACCCAAGAAGGTTACAATCGCCCGATCGACGGCCAACCGGATCCCTGGAGTCCTTACGACCCCAAATTTGGCGGTTTCTGGGAAGATGGAACGCACTGGAGCGAGATTGTAGCCGATGATGCGACCGATTACCTGAACGTCGCGGCAGGAATCGATGCGCCCTTCTTCATGTATGTGGCCTTCAACGCGCCGCATGACCCGAGGCAAAGCCCGAAGTCCTTTGTCGATCGCTACCCGCTCAGTAAAATCGCGATGCCGGTCAACTTTGTGCCGGAGTATCCTTTCAATGAAGCGATGAAATCCGGTCGCGGTCTTCGGGACGAAAAGTTGGCTCCCTTTCCTCGGACCGAGAACGCCGTGAAGGTGAATCGCCAGGAATACTATGCGATCATCACGCACATGGATCGAGAGATTGGGCGAATCCTCGACGGTTTGGAGGCGAGCGGTAAAGTGGATGACACCTATGTATTCTTCAGCGCAGACCATGGATTGGCCGTTGGGCAGCATGGCCTGATGGGGAAACAAAACATGTTTGATCACAGCCTCCGCGTCCCTCTGATTGTGAAAGGACCTGGTGTTAGTAAAGGAGCCAGGAACGATGAGCGCGTTTACCTCCAGGACATCATGGCAACGACGCTGGATTTGGCCGGAATCGAGAAGCCGGAGGATGTCGAATTCAGGAGCTTGATGCCGGTGTTAGAAGGTAAGGCGAAGGGATATGAAGCCGTTTATGGAGCCTATTTGGACGGTCAACGCGCCGTGATCGAGGGCGATTGGAAGCTGGTTTTGTATCCGAAGGTGCCGGTGGCGCTTCTTTTTGACCTGAAAAAAGATCCCCATGAAACGACTGATTTGGCCGAGGATCCAGAGAACCTTCCAATCGTTAAACGTCTCTTCTCCAGACTGTTAACGCTACAAGCCGAAATGGAAGATGAGCTGAAGCTGGATGCGGTTTACCCCCAACTTCATTAAGGCATCCAAAAAATTTGGAAAGTTAACTTGCTAATCCTAGCAGGATCATAATTGTGGTGGGTAATGGACAAGCAAGCCATCTTTTCGACCCCTCAACCAGGCGCACTTCCCTCCAATTCGAAACGTCAGAGTTGTTTCAATGGTGATCGACGGATTTTGGATGAATCGCATAAGATCATGCGAGCGTACAATGCGTCGATCCAAGCCTTTAATGGTGGAAGTTGGGATGCCTCCGTCGCTCTGTGTGGCAAGGTTCTGGAAAACATTGCGCGAAGCGAGCTTTCCTTCAACGAACAGAACGGGAATCTAGCCCAGTTGGTTGAGAAATTGATCAAGGCGATCAATACCGACCAGCCGCTCATGGACCTGGCCGCGTCCCTCAAAGACGGCCAAGGTTTGGGAGCTCATTTCGATCTGGAGCGGGAAAGCAATCAGCACATCGCTGAAATCACCCTCGATCTCATCGAGTGCTTTATCAGCTACCTTTATGTATTCCGCCTGCGGATCCATCAGTTGAAGCAACTCACCGCAGTGGCTCAAGAAGAAGAACCCAAAGAGGAAGAAGGACTGAGCAGCCCCACCGTCCCCGCGTTCGAAGATGCCGGCAAGGTGGATGACGACGAGTTTCATCCCAAGCCAGAGGCGAAAGCAAGTGAACGCTTTGCTCACCCTTTTACGGATCAGTCCGCTGAATTTCAGCCTTGAGCATCGGGCAGGATTCGGCGAGCATGCCCAGCATGTTCCCCTGGCTCCCATTTAGTGTGTTTTTGGTCATTTTTCTGACCGGCTGTTCTCGTGAAGAGCCTCCAACCATTCCCGAAATAGAGCCAATTAGTTCGGAGGATGCCGAAATCAATGCGGCGATGGAACAGGCTCGGGATACGTTTGAAGAATTCGTGACCCTTTCTCATGATCCGGACACGGAGGGAACCGCATTCCTCGTCAAAATAAGAATCCCTGAGGGTTCCAAGAGTGAAGACCTCTGGGTCAACGGCGTGCAGGTTGAAGAAAAGGGCTATAGCGGCATCATCAATGAATCCCCGATGGATTTGACGGAAGTCGTAGCCTTAGAGGAAGTTCATTTCTCCCTCAACCAGGTCATTGACTGGCAGTATTTCAGCGAAGGAAAGATCGTGGGAGCCTACGTCATCCGAGTTGAACGGAGTCGAATGTTGGATGAGGAACGGGCTGAATTCGATCAGTTGTTTCCCTTTCCTTTTGACTGAATCAGCTTGCAACCTGGACAATTTTGTCACAATTGATCTTAACAAGACCAATCATCTTCAGTGGATTGTTTTTAGGCGAGTTAGTGCCCCTCTAAACTTGCGAAATTGTCTTTTCCTTGATGAATCAAAGCCCCCCTCTTTCAGAAGTGACTTCCAGTTCCCTGCCCATGTTTTACCGAGAGTTTTTGGCGGAGCGTGATGAGGTCATGAAGCATAAGTGGTACCTCAGCGAAAACGCCGGTGATGATGTCGGGTTCGATGCGGCGTTGATTGACTGGGTCATTCAACATCGTGAGAAATGGATCCAGACTCGGCCCGACCGCCTTCGCGGGATCCAGTTTCTTTCCGGAAGCGACTACAAGTAGCTCGAGTTATGAGGCTCCTTCACTCGGTGCTTGGGTTCCCAACGCTTCTTGGTCGATGATCGATTTTCTCGAATCGCGAATCTTACGAGTATGAAGTCGGATCTTGAGCCAAACGCGCCCAAATTGAATCCATTGCAGGATCATTTCACGAGATGACCGCTTTCCCCATTTTTCGTATTTTTGCCGCTGTCTGAGTTGGTCGAAATAGGTGATGACGGAACCTTTCCCAAACGCATTACTGTACCAGTTCAGGAAAAGGACAATTCCGTATCCTCGCATCATTTCTGCCCAGTTCAGCCGACTGGCCAAATCGATCGCTTGGACAAAGTCAGAGCGAAGAATCACTCGTTCGCCGGAGATCGGCCCAAAGAGAGCGGTCCAGATTTCGCGAACGGGCCAACCCCGCAACGGTTTGGGCCAATTCAGAGGGACTCCGCGTGAGCTGAGAGATTGGGTCACCGATTCTTCCCGAAATCGCCGGATCAGCGTTTCGAGATAGTCTGGTTCCAGCCCAACGAGATCTGCATCGCACCACAGCAGAATGCAGTCGTTCTCGATCCCGGTCAGGTGGTGCATGATGGCCTGACCGACAGGAACTCGCACCGGAAGAGAAATCACAGTCACCCCTCGCGACGTCGCCTCGGAGCGAGTCTCGTCCGTGGAACCATCATCCACGACCTGAATTCGGTGAATCGAGGGACAGCGTTTGAGGACGTCCAGGATTTCTCCGATCGTAGCTTCCTCGTTAAAAGCAGTGACCAAAGCCATGACCTCGAGCTGGGAATTCGATACCATGCGAGTGCGAACTTTTGCCAGCATGAATCGGACTCCGTCAAGATAAAGGGATCAGGAATCACCAGCCGAAGCATATTTGGTTAATGAATATTAGAAATACATATGCATTTACAAGTATGAAGTTTATGGTTGTTTAGTGAAAATCATGAAAACCATCTACCTAGCTGGTCTTTTTGTTCTCCTAGCGTGGTGCTCGATTGGAGAGGTTCAAGCTGCAAACTCTCGCATGGAACGTTACGGACCGAATTCGAATTTCGAGCGCTCGGAACGTTTCAAACGGGGACCCGGCCTGCTCAAAAATCTTTTCCGTCGCTCCATGCCTGGATCCTCCCGTGGCCAGATGATTCAGGATCAGCGCTATTTTCAAGATTCCGCGCCGAGACAGACTCCGCCAAAGCCGGTGCTTCAGCGACCGGAGCCGGAGCCTGTTGTTGGAAGGCGCCGCTCAGCCCAAGTCACCAGAATCAGTGCCGTGCGGATCTCGGAATCGAGAATTTTGGGCTTCGCCACGCGAAATTCTCGACAGGAAGAGATGGTGGCTCCTCCTTCGAATCTCACGCCCGTTTCCGGAACCACCCGGAGAGTTGTTCGGACTACAGCTTACACGCATACGGAAGCTGATCATCAGGAATACGGGCGTTCAAATGCGATTGGCACCACCTTAAAGGCGAGTCGAAGTCACAATTCGGCAGCCGCCGACTGGTCTCGATTTCCTGTCGGAACTGTGTTCCGGATTTTGGGTGATAAGACGATCTACGTGATTGAAGATTATGGAAGGGCGTTGGTGGGAACGGATACGATCGACATCTATCGTCCGAACCGCTCCGCGATGAAGCAGTGGGGCGTCCGCCATGTTGAAATCGAAATCCTGAAGTATGGCTGTTTTGATGAGTCGCGCACCATTCTGTCAGGTCGGCTTCAGCACGAGCATTGTCTGAAAATGCATCGCGAACTGGCCAGATTCCAGCTTGCGGAAGCGGTTGCTCCGGCTTCGGTTGGCGACCAATGAAAGTGCTCTTCGTCTGCATGGGAAATATCTGTCGTTCTCCGGCGGCGGAAAATGTGATGCGAAAGATGGTGACGGAGGAGGGTCTGGAAAATGAGGTGGTGATCGACTCCGCCGGAACCATTGGGATGCATCTGGGCAATCCGCCGGATGCGAGAATGACGAAGGCCGCGAACGCACGGGGAATTTCTTCGCAGGGACGTGCCCGACAAGTCCGAGCGAATGATCTGGAAGAATTCGACCTGATTCTGGCAATGGACCGAGAGAATTTGGCCGACTTGATTCAACTGGCGAAAACGCCTGAGCAGCGAGCCCGGGTCCGTTTGTTCTGCGAGTTTTGCACCGAGCATGGACACGAGGAAGTTCCGGATCCCTACTACGGCGGCGCAGACGGCTTCGAACTGGTGTTAGATCTCCTCGAAGATGGATGCGCCGAAATTTTGCGACAGGTCCAGGCAGGGAAGATTTCCGGCTGACACAGGTTCTGCTTTTGGTTTTCCTTTCCTGCGTAATATGTCCTCATGGCTAGAACGCTGAAACTGGGAGTCAATATCGACCATGTCGCCACGCTGCGGCAGGCTCGATATTCGACGATGCCGACCGCGCACAATGTGGAGCCCGATTTGCTCGGGGCAGCGCAGCTTTGCATGGGTGCGGGCGCGGATTCGATCACGATTCATCTTCGCGAAGACCGGCGTCACATTCAGGATGCAGACGTCTATCGGCTGCGAGAGGAGTTGAACGCTCCCCTCAATCTGGAGATGGGGAATACCCCGGAGATTGTCGAAATCGGCATCAAGGTCCGGCCGAATTTTGTCTGTCTGGTGCCTGAAAACCGCCAGGAAGTGACGACCGAAGGCGGATTAAACGTGGTTGGGAACGGTGATCAACTGGAGGAGACCATTTTCCGGCTTCAGGACAATGGCACCTTGGTCAGCCTATTCATCGATCCCGACCCCGAGCAGGTCGCCAAGGCGGCCGAGCTGGGAGCGTCGATGATTGAGCTTCACACGGGCAGTTTTGCGAACGGAGCCCTCAAGGGATGCCCGAACGAACTCAAACGTCTCATCGCAGCCGCAGAACAGGGGCACGAAGCCGGATTGCAGATCAACGCGGGGCATGGCATCAACCTCACCAATCTGCCAACGCTCTTTCAAGTTCCCCATCTGGCGGAGCTCAATGTCGGTCACCATCTGGTTTCGCGTGCGATTTTTGTGGGGCTGGGGCAAAGCGTTGCGGAGATGTTAGACTTGATGACGGGCTATGATCCCGGTATCTAGTCATCATGATGATTTTTGGAATCGGCGTGGATGTGGTCGAAAACGCACGCATTCGCCAGTCGATGGATCGCCTGGGGGATGCGTTTCTTGATCGCGTCTTCACTGCGGCTGAACGAGCCTATTGCGATTCGATGCGCTACTCCAGCCGGCACTATGCGGCCCGATTCGCCGCGAAGGAGGCGATCGCGAAAGCCTTTGGGACGGGGATTGGAAAGGATCTCAATTGGACGGACATGGAAATTGGACGGCGAGATTCTGGCGAACCCTTCGTGGTGTTGTCCGGAAGCGGCAAGGAATTCGCCAATCGCAAGGGATTCACCAAAATCATGATCAGCCTCACTCACACGGACCAATACGCGGCGGCGAACGCGGTGATTTGTTGCGACGAAGATGGATTCTAAGCACGCAGATCGAATCGGATGGTGGTTGGAAATCGCGATGCGGTTGTTCCTGGGCGGCCTCTTCATCTTTTCCGGGGTGATGAAACTGAAGAATCCGGAGTTGTTCGCGATCGACATTCACAATTACCAGATTTTAACTGATCCCTGTCCCTCACTGGTCGCCCTGACGCTTCCCTGGCTCGAAGTATTTGCCGGGCTCGGATTGATCGTCCGGCGCTGTTACCTGGGAGGACTGGTGATTTTGGCCGGATCGCTAATCGCCTTTAATCTGGCTCTGGGTTCTGCCTGGATTCGGGGACTGGAGATCAGCTGTGGTTGCTTTGGCGATTCAGGTGAAACGACGAATTACCCGGTCGCGATTGGTCGGAACTTCGTCCTGTTCGGAATCGCGGTCGTCTTGTTTTGGATGGAAAAGGGAGGGAATCGGGGTGGGAGACGAGCGGCCTCAAAGGTTCTGGCGAGTTCCTGAATCGCCATTTTTTTTGGTTTACCAGAAGGGCTTGCTGAACAGGTTGAGGGGTGAAATCCTCCCTCAAATCTCGTCGGTTTCCTCGTTTGGCAGTGGCCTCCCTGATCGGAGTTGGCATGCTCGTCAGCGCATCTTCGGAAACGGTGCTTCAAGTGTCACCCGATGGCGAACTTTCTTCGTTGGCTGCGGCGCGAGACGCGATTCGTGAGCGCAAACGAGAGCAGGGAGGAACCGCGTTGGGCCCCGTTCGGGTCGTTATCACTGACGGCGTGTATCCTCTGACGGAAGCTGTCGTTTTGGGGCTTGAGGATGTGGGGACAGCCGAATCTCCGATCACCTACGAAGCAGCTCCGGGGGCTCGGCCCATTTTTTCCGGCGGAAAGCCCATTACTGGCTGGCAGGTCGGTCCCGATGGATTGTGGATCACGCAAATTCCCGAAGTCGCCGATGGAACGTGGGATTTTGAGCAATTGTGGGTCAATGGGAAGCGAGCTGTTCGGGCCCGGGAACCTGATCAGTTTTTCCACTATCTGTTGAAGGCGACCGAGGAGAAGCTTGATCCGAAGCTTCCCGAAAATGCCGGGCTCACCGGACGCCAAATGCTGACCGTTCGTCCCGAAGATGTTCGGTCGTTGCAGGGGATGTCGGATGAAGAGGTTCGCGAGGTTCAGCTATTGGCCTTCCATAAATGGGACAACACCCGCTCGTTTCTCGATTCCGCCAATCCGGAGACGGGTCGTCTCATCGTTTCCGGGCGAGAGATGAAGACGTGGAATCCTCTGACCCGAAATACCGGCTATCTTCTGGAAAACTATCGAGCGGCGTTGGATGAGCCGGGCGAATGGTTTCTCGCCCGAAACGGCACCCTTTTCTATCATCCTCGAACCGGGGAAAGCCTGGATTCAGCCGAGGTCATCGCACCCGTCGCGGAACAACTCCTCGTGATTGCGGGTGACCCCGCTGAGGGAAATTTCGTCGAGCATCTCCGTTTTCGTGGTCTTTCCTTTCAACACAGCCAAATCCTGACGCCGCGAAACGGATTCTGGCCGATGCAGGCTGCGGCGATGATTGAAGGGGCGATTCAGGTGGATGGGGCGAGGAATCTCGCTTTCGAAGATGTGGAAATCGCCCACACTGGAGGATACGGGCTTTGGTTTCGGCGGGGCTGCCGGGATAATCTGATCACTCGCTCCTTGGTCCACGATTTGGGCGCAGGGGGAATTCGGATCGGTGACCTCGGGATTGCGAAGAACGAAGATGAGCGGACTCGTCAGATCACGATCGACAACTGCATTGTCCGCAGCGGCGGCCATATTTTCCCTTGTGCGGTCGGTGTTTGGATCGGTCAAAGCGGCGATAACACGGTGACTCACAATGAAATTGCCGATTTCTTCTACACCGGAGTCTCGGTGGGGTGGCGCTGGGGCTATGGGGAGAGCTTGGCGGTTCGCAACCGCATCGAATTGAACCACATTCATCACCTGGGGTGGGGATGGCTCAGTGACATGGGCGGAGTTTACACGCTGGGGCCATCGCCAGGAACTTCGGTGAGTCATAACCACATCCATCACATTTCTTCGTGGAGCTACGGTGGCTGGGGCCTCTACAATGATGAGGGCAGCAGCGATATCCTCATGGAAAAAAACTTGGTTCACGATACCAAGTCCGGGGGCTACCATCAGCATTACGGGAAGGACAACATCATCCGAAATAATATTCTGGCCTTCGGACGCGAGCACCAAGTGCGCCGGACTCGAGTGGAAGAGCACCTTTCGTTTTCCTTTGAGCGAAACATCGTGCTTTGGGAAACCGGCACATTACTGGATGGCTCCTGGAAGGACGACCAAGTGAAGCTGGCGAACAATTTGTATTGGAACGTTAATGGGGAGCCGTTTCTGTTCGATCGACTCAGCTTCGAAGATTGGCAGGAGAGCGGCAACGATGTCGGCTCGCGAATTACAGATCCCTTGTTCATCAACGCAACGGAGCGAGACTTTCGCCTGGAGGAGAACTCTCCCGTCTCAGAAATCGGCTTCGAACCATTCGATTTCCGCAAAGCTGGCGTTTACGGAGACCCGGCTTGGATCGCCCTGGCCAATCGCGTCGAGTATCCGGAAATGGTTTCCGCACCATCGCCGCCTCCGTTGACGTTTTTCGAAACGTTCGAAGAAGTGGCGCTGCCGATCGGGGCGGAAGTCAGTTCCGAGAATCTGGGGGATTCGATCGCGGTGAGTGAAGACGGTGGCGCGACTTCGGGGGCGAAGGCGCTGAAGTTTACCGATGTTGCCGGGCTCAAGGCCCGGTTCAAGCCGATGTTTTCGCTCCAGCCCGATCATGAGGACGGGGTGACCTCCTGCTCCTTTTCTCTCCGCTTGAGCGAGGGCGCGATTTTTCAGCAGGAATGGCGAGATCATGAGACGCCCTACCGCGTCGGCCCCAGCATCTGGATCGAAAACGGAGAGCTGCGAGCCAACGGGAAAGCGTTGCTCACGGTTCCGCAAGATTCCTGGTTTCGCGTCGCGATCAGCGCCCCGCTCGGCAAGGATGCCGGGACGTGGGACCTGGTGGTGACGCTACCCGATTCCGAACCGCGCCGGTTCGAAGGATTACCCGTCGGATCACCGGAGTGGAGCCGATTGGAGTGGCTCGGGTTCGTCAGTCAAGCCAACGTCGCGTCGTCGATTTGGCTCGATGACCTGGAGCTGGCTCGTTGAGTTCAGCGTGTGGGGTTCTCATACCAGAACACCCCAAGATTGTGGACTTCTTCGCACGTCACAACGTCCAAATCACCGTCACCATCGAGATCGAGCATTTCTATCCGGTCGAATTTTCGGCCTTTTTCATCACTGATGCGATGCTCCATCCAAGTTCCGTTTTCGCGTTGTCTCAGCCAAGCGACCGAAACCATGTCTGCTTTCTCGCGTTGCGCTTCGGAGGTTGTGACGAGATCAGGTCTTCCATCCCCATCGATGTCGGCGATGCCGACGCCCTTTCCGGCAGTTAGACCAAAGGGGAGGGGAATGACGGACTCTTTCCAGCCTGATTCGGCTCGCAAAAAGAGGAGCAAATCCCCTTCGAGCGTGGCGCAGACCACATCGCTCTTTCCGTCGAGATTGAGATCTCCCGTGGTGAGAAACATGACCTGGCGCCCCTCGCCGCCGATCATGTGGCGCGGCCATGGTTGTCTTAATTTTGAGGGATTTTCGCTCCCGGGATTCTCTAACCAAAAGATTCCCTGACCTTTTTCGTAGCGATCACTCAAGATGACGTCTTCATCACCATCTCCATCCACATCCAGGTTTCGCAGTGACATAATCCAGCCTGCGGGGCACATTTCATGAAGCCTCCACGCCTTGAGATTTCGTGCTTCTTCCGGTTGTTCCAGCCATCCTACCATCGCGTTGGACTTCTTTGAACCGATGACGATGTCGAGCTTTCCGTCTTGGTTCACATCCATGGGCAAGGCAAACATCCAGCGTCGCTTCGCCGAGGCGGGGAACGCTTTGGTCGTCCAAGCTGCGGCTCGGGCGTAGTCAGTAGGGCTGGGGCCCCAATGAACGAAAACGCTGTTCACTTTTCCTTCCGCGCAGGAAATGACGTCGATTGAATCGTCGCCATCGAGATCCGCGAACGCGGCATCTTCAACGCCGGGGACAGTGCCGACGGTCACTGCGGGCCATGGCTGCTGGACATCCGCAAATCCAGGATGGAAAGCAATCCGGACAGCTCCGCCCTGCTCCCAGCCAGTTGTGAGATCAGGACGGCCGTCACCGTTCACATCCGCTACCCGAACTCCGTCGGCCCCCACTTTTCCACGTTCCTGATGGAAGGCATCGATGGTGTGGCGTTTCCAACTTTGCCCTTGGGCACTAAGCATTGCAGTGAGGAAGAAAAGGAGGGCAACTTTCATGATGGAGGGTTTGTGGGCGACAGGTTCGTCATCGCCACGGGCGAAATCGGTGGATCTGTCAACTTCAGGGCGGATTACGGCAAATTTCTTTTGATCCCTGCGACGCTAGGGGCGAAGCCTTCGCCGACAATGAGCACCAATTCAGGGAGTACCAAATGGGACATTCAGCGCGCAAAAGAGGAGCGGGTCCCATCCTTGCATCCTCTGGGCGGCTGCGATCTCGAAACGTTTCTAGCCCACCTTTCGCAGAACGGGAACTTCAGTCGGCGCAGTCTGAAGCAGCGGATTCTGGCAACGGCGGTGGTGGGCATGCGCCATCCGTTCACGGTGCTGGAGAAACTCCGCTGGCAAAAGCGAATCGACAGCTACCAGCTTCCAACTGATCCGATTTTTATCGTAGGACACTGGCGCAGCGGGACGACGCACCTTCACAACCTACTCAGTCGTGATCCTCAATTCGCCTTCTTGGACTTCGGCCAAACGGCAATGCCGCACAACCTGCTGAGCTACAACAAGGTCGGTAGGCATTTTATCTCGAAAGCGCTCCCCAAGAAACGCGGCTACGACAATGTCGATCTGACCATTCTCGAACCTCAGGAAGAAGAGATGGCGTTGGGCAGCCTCAACCCACTGGGCTACTACTGCGTTTACTATTTTCCCCAGGAGATGAAACGCCACTTTGAGCGGTCGGTCTTTTTCAACGGAGCGAGTGACGATGAGATTGCGGGGTTCCGGCAGGCCTACGTGACCCTGGTTAAGAAGCTGAGCCTGGCTTATGGTGGCCGTCAGTTATTGTTCAAGAATCCGCCCTCCACCGCGAGAATCACCTTACTGAAAGAATTGTTTCCCAGAGCGCGGTTCATCTACATTCATCGCAACCCGTATGAGGTTTTCTCTTCCAGTATGAATCGCTACTTTCGCTTGATGAGCGTTTTTGCCTGGCAGGACTTCGACGATGTCCCGTTTGAGGAGATGGTGTTTTACAAGTACAAGCGCCTCATCAGTGCCTACATGAAGCAGCGCCGTCAGATTCCGGCTTCCGATATCGCGGAGACCACTTATGAAGCGATTACCGAGCGTCCAATGGAAGAGATTGAGCGTTTGTTTAATCAACTTCGCCTTCCTAACAAGCAAGCTGCCCTTGAGGCGATTTCTCCCTACGCGGAACGCAAGAAAAGCTACCAACGAAATGTCCACCAACTCACGCAGTCGCAAGTCGATCGCATTCACGGCGATTGGGATTTTTCCTTGCAGGAATGGCCCTATGAAATTCCTGAAGGAATCGAAGTAGTCTGATTCTTTGATTCGCTTAAGCGCAGATAAAAAATCGTTAAAATGACACGATATTTTTCTCGAACTTCCCTCATCCTACCCTTTAGGCTTAGGCAAATTCTTCCCAAAATGCTTCCTTGCGTATTGCTAATTCTTTTGGTTAAGTTAGTAATCAGACAATTCTTCCCCTCAGTTTTTATTAGTGACTAAGACAGGCCAACTTCTGGATGCTGTCAGCATACGTAGGTGGACGCAGGTGCGTCCCCTTCGCAATCTGTCCTCCCTACTCATTGACTGGATTTGCATGATCACCGTGCAAGCCGGAGGCATTCTCGTGATGACCCACTTGGATGATTGGGGACTGCAAGGATGGTCCCGAGTGATTTGGTCGATTCCGATTGCGATGCCTTTTGTCATTTTGACCGGTTGTCTGATGCATCGGATTGGTCTCATGGGGCATGAATCCTCCCACCACCTCCTTCTGAAAAACCGCAGCGCGAACGATTTGTTGGCAAATCTGATTTGTTTCTTTCCGCTCTGGAGCAGTCTTCTCAGCTATCGGGCCAAACATTTGGGACACCATCTCTATCCGAACGATCCGGAGCGCGACCCGAACTTCGCGGGAAGCAAGGAAGAGCATATTTATTCCAGGTTTCCCATGCCAGGGCCTTCCTTCATCTACCAATACTACGGGAAGTTCTTCTGGCCGCCGTTTGTCTTGAGGAACCTGGCTGATTTGTTCCAAGTTCTCTCTGTGGGAACCGGGCAACCCAAGAAAATTCACTTCTACCAGTCACCAACCAAACTTGGAATTTTGTTTCTTTTCTCGTTGGTCGGTTTGGTTTACGCGTTCGAGGCGACGGGTAATCCGAGGATCGTTATCGGCGGACCGCTCATCGTCTATCTGGTGGCCGTCGCTGTTTGGATGGCACTTCCCGGGAATTGTTTTCGGGAATCGACCGCGAAATTGAGCTATGACCCAAAGCTCAGCGGCCTCCTTCGTATTTCGTTTTATGCGGTCACCTTTATCATCATCAGTTGGATCCGCCATTTTGGGAAGTTTGACTTTGCGCCCTTCTATTTTGCGTTTTGGCTGTTGCCCTTGGTCTATGTGTTTCCCTACCTCATGCTGCTTCGCGAAGTCTATCAACACGCGAATCTTGGGACAGATCGACTCAACAACTCCCGAATCATTCACGCTGACCCGTTCACGCGATGGGCAGTCCTTGGTTACGGGAACGATTTTCACCTCATTCACCATATCTATCCCAACATTCCTCACTACAATTTGAGGGACGCGCACAAGCAGTTGCTCTCGGATTCGACGGCTTATCGCGAAGGGATTGTCGAGACAAAGGGGACGTTTCGAGCCCCACAAGGCGAGAAGTCATTGATCGAAACGTTGGGGACTCCTTCGAATCGTTAGCGCGGCGGTGAGAGCGAAGAGTTGGGGAGCGATAATGGGAATGCTCGGGCCGTAAACTCAATACCGCTCCGGGCTTGCAAAATCGCAAAAATCGTGCTCATTCCGGCCCGCCATGCCACAACTGCATCCTGACCAAATCCGCAACATTGCCATCATCGCACACGTCGATCATGGCAAGACCACTCTCGTGGATCAACTTTTGCGTCAGGGAGGGGCGTTTCGCGACAACCAAGTGGTTGAGGAGCGGGCGATGGACTCGATGGACCAAGAGCGCGAACGCGGGATTACGATCAAAGCAAAGAATACCTCCGTTCGTTGGAACGGGAACGTGATCAACATCATTGACACGCCGGGACACGCCGATTTCGGAGGAGAAGTCGAACGTGTCATGAAGATGGTGGATGGGGTGCTTCTGGTGGTTGATGCTTATGAAGGACCGCAGGCGCAGACACGATTCGTATTGAAGAAAGCCTTGGCAGAGGGACTCACGCCGATCATTTTCGTGAACAAAATCGATCGACCGAACGCCGAGCCAGAAATGGTCCACGATAAAGTGCTGGAACTCTTTCTGGATCTGGACGCGAATGACGATCAGTTCAATGCGCCTTTCCTCTATGGCAGCGCCAAAAACGGATTCGCGGTTCGCAACCTGGAAGATGCCCAAGAGACCATGGTTCCTTTGTTGGAATCGATCATGGAAGTGATTCCACCGCCGGTCGCTGATCCTGAGGGGTTCTTTAAAATGCTGGTTTCCAATATCGATTGGAGCGACTACGTCGGCCGGATTGCGATTGGCAAAATCCTCAGCGGCAACGCCCAAATGGGAGATAGCATCTGGCGGATCAAAGGAGATGGAACTCGGGTGCGATCCAAGATTACAAAGGTCTTTGAATACAACGCTCTGGGAACTGAGGATTCCGCGATCGGAGTCGCTGGGAATATCGTAGGACTGGCGGGGTTTGAAGATGCGGATATTGGCGAAACGTTGGCCGGCAGCGAGACGGTCGAGGCTCTCCCGTTTGTCGAGATTGACCCGCCGACCGTGCAAATGGCTTTTTCGATCAACGATGGCCCTTTCGCTGGAAAAGAAGGAAGCCGCGTGACCTCCCGAGAAATTCGTGATCGCTTGTTTAGAGAAGCCCGGACGAATGTTTCGATTCAAGTCGAGGACACGGATTCAGCAGGGATTTTTTGGGTGAGCGCGCGGGGCGCGATGCAGGTTGCGGTTCTCGTGGAGTCGATGCGCCGCGAAGGGTATGAAGTGCTGGTTTCACGGCCGCAAGTAATCGAGCGTGAGGTCGATGGTCGGCGTTGTGAGCCCTACGAAACGGTTTACATCGAGGCTCCTGATGAAGCCGTCGGCGGAATCATGAAGAGTCTCTCGGCTCGCCGTGGTCAGATGGACAATATGGTTGCGAAGAATGGTCGGACCATGATCGAGGCTTCGATTTCCACCCGCGGACTCATTGGGTTCGAGTTCGAGTTGCTCAACCTCACGAGCGGCGAAGGAATCATGTCGCACCTTTTCAAAGAGTATGGTCCCATCGCGGGGGATATTCGGACACGAAATACGGGAACGCTGATCAGCATGGAAAGCGGCGTTTCCATGGCCTACAGCCTCGATAGTTTGGAGTCGCGCGGTAAGCTGTTCATCGCTCCGGGAGAAGAAGTTTACGAAGGGATGATCATTGGCGAAAATCCTCGCGCAGACGATTTACCAGTCAATCCAACAAAGGCCAAACATGTGACCAACCACCGTTCGAGCGGAGACGGAAAAGGCATCCAGCTTTCCCCTCCGCTGCGCTTTTCTTTGGAACGCGCGATCGAATATATCGCTCCGGATGAGCTGGTTGAAGCCACTCCAAAGAGTCTTCGCCTTCGCAAGAAAATCCTTTGCCGTCACGAGCGCAAGCGGGCTGGGAAAGTGGCCTGATCTTCTGCCGAGAAGGGGTCAGCTGAGCGCACTCACTAGCGCCAAAATCGCGCCATAGACGATCACCGGAATGATGGTGCGTTTCAGGATTTCGCCTTCCTGATTGACCAATCCCAAGACGGCGCAGACGGCGACGATGTTATTGATCGCGATCATGTTACCCATCGCGGCTCCCGCCGATTGCAGAGATAAGAACTGGTAAGCGGGAACGCCGGTTTCGGTTGCGATCGACTGCTGGATGGCGCCAAACGTAAGATTGGAAATGGTCGCCGAGCCAGAGAAAAAGCTTCCCAGAGCTCCCAGGAACGGGGCGAAGTAAACCCAGCTCTCCCCGGCCAAAGCCGCCAAGCTCGAGCCCAGGATGATGGTTGAAGCGGATTCGCCTCCGGTCATCAGCAGTTGCACGGAAACAAGCGCTCCGAATAAGGCGAGAACCGGCTTTCGGATTCTGCCCATCGTGTCATCCCACACCGAGCGAGTGAGTTTCGTCGACTTGAAGAGCTTGAGAGCGAGAACCGCGGTGACCAGGAAGGGAATGATCGACGGAACGTAGAGAATCGCGTGAGACCAATTCAGGCTTTCCCCAAGAATTTGGCGAAGTTCCACCACGAGCGAAGGACTGATCGAGAAATCTCCTAAAAGGCCCAGCGGAATTTCCAGATTCGGTGTGCTCGCGGTCAGCCATTGCCGAAGTCCGAGGAAAGGAATTCGGGTGATCAGGAGAATCGCGACCGCTGCCCCCAGCGGAAGCAGCGCGAGAAGAAGAGATCGGGAAAACAGGGGAGCCGTCGATCGCCGTGACGCACCGCCCAAGCCGATACCCCGACGCGCCAGCCAGATGGTCGCGATCAAACCGATGGTGCCACCGACGACGGTCGGGAATTCGTCATTGAAACGGGCGACCGCCAGCATCGGAAGCACGCAGGACAACACCGAAAGAAGAATGAACCCCAGACTGTCCCGGAGATGATGCCAATTTAGTACGAAACGTAAGGCAATCAGGGGAATGACCAGGGAAGCCACCACCTGAAGCACGGCGGTTCGAAAACTGAGGGAAACCAGCTGATCCGTCGGAAGGTTCAGACTCCCAAAACCGAACCACGTTGGCGTTCCCACCGCCCCGAACGAGACCGAGATCGAGTTCATCACCAGACAAAGAATCGCAACTCGGAGGGCCGGAAAGCCGAGTCCCACCAAAATCGGAGCAGCGAGAGCCGCCGGAGTGCCAAATCCACTGGCGCCTTCAATCAAGAATTGAAACGCCCACCCCACGATCATGAGCTGCGCCACAGAGTTCTGGGAAACATCGTGCAGCCACTCGCGGAGAATGTTCATGGCGCCGGATCTCTCCATCGCCACAAAGAAGAAAATGGCTCCGAAAACAATCGCGATCGGCGTCAGCGCGTTGAGCAAACCGCCAATCACCGCCGCATTGACAAGGTTGAAGGGGGAATCAAAGACGAAAATGCGGATGAGATAAGCCAACGCTGCGGCAATCGCGAAAGCGATCGGCGAAGGCATCGGCCGTGGCTTCGTCATCACGAAGATCAGGAACGCGATCGGCAGAGCGGCAAAGAAAAGGTTCATCGCGTTTCCTCTCTCAACAGAATCACGGGTGTTCGCGGAAAAACCGGAATCGCCTCAGGCCTTCGTTTGCGCAAAGAGCCAGGTCCAGAGTTCGTCCGTCTCCCAGCAGGTACTCCAGACGTTGTGGCCGCCTCCTGGAATTTCGCGATATCGGGGAGAGCCGCCAGTTGCTTTCAGGGCAGCAACCATGTCTCGGGAGCGACTCACGTTGATGACGGAATCCCTGTCACCGTGCCAAACCCAGGTCGGAATCGAGGCAATCTTCGGGGCAAGCTCCACATCGCCACCGCCACAGATCGGGACCCCGGCGGCAAAGAAATCTGGTCGCCGCTGCATCGCATCCCAGGTTCCGTAGCCACCCATACTCAGACCCATCACATAGATTCGGGTTCGGTCAATCTGCTCGGCATGTTTCTCCAAAAACGCGTCCAGGCTCTCAAACATCATTCGCATGGAATCGGAAATCTCAGGCATGCGGTGATCCAGAGAACTCCAATTTACGTTGACCCACTGCTCGTTCTTGGGAACTTGGCCCGCGAAGACGAAGGCCGGGAGTTCAGTTCCCAGGGAACGCTGTTGAAAGGCCTGGATCGCCCTGGCATCCCGAAGTTGCCCCATGTTGTCGTCGCCTCGCCCACCTGCTCCGTGAAGAAAGACGACCATGGGATAGGTAGTGCCTTCCTTGATCGTTTCGGGCGCACGGTACCGATAAAGAAAGCTCCCGCCATTGGGACTTTCCCAAGTCGCCGCAGTGTAGTCGTCGAGTTCGGCATGAACTGAAAGTGAAGTGACGAGGAGAAAGAGGGCAAGTACGATGCGCATGGGAGAGAAGAGGGTTGGGGAGGAAGGGGGCGTAAATGGAGTCATTGCTGGATCGTCGCTTTGACGGTGAAATTGCCGGAACTGACACCGCCGCTCCGCGTGCCCCCAAACAAAAACCGATTGAACTCCGGCGTTGCTTTTTGGAAGCCGCCGATCTGGACGGAGCGACCACTCTGCACCGTAAGGCGGGTGTTTAGGTTGGTGTAGGTCACATACTGTTCCCGACCCGTGAGGTAGTCGTTCAGGCCCCGTCGTCTCAACGCCTGAGGATCAACAATTACCACGGAAGAGATCTGCGGCATGATTTCGAGATGAACCAGATCACCGTCAACCGTGGGCCGAACCAAAAGCCGAGTGCCGGCCTTTTCCCAGCGGATCTCGGGCACTTCAAATCGACCGGTTGCCAGAGGGAACAGCAGGTTGTTTCCGAGAAGGCGAGGATCGACGCCCAAGACCGCCCCAAAGCTGCCGTCGGCGATGAATCTCGTGAAATAGTCGACCATCGGAACGTCTTGAGCGATTTCGATAAACCCTTCGCTCCCGGACCGAACCAGAATAAAGGAGCTATTGAGGCTGGCCCCGCTGTTCCGTTGATTGAGGAGGTCAATTTCAATCGCTCCACCGCCTCCTCGATCAAAGACGGAAACGCGGCCGGGTGTGACCGGACGAGAAATATCCCCGCGATCTCCTCCGCCGGTTGTTCGATTGAAAACGCCGGGAGTTCCCGGATTTTGTCCCTGAATGACAATGCTCCGATTGCCACCGCCAATCACTCCACGGACCTGACCGCCCTGGAGTTGGGAGCTTTCCACCGTTCTCGCGGTGAACTCAATTCTGACGCTCGGAGCTGGTTGGGAAATATGGGGTAGCATCTGCCGAATCGCCTCCACCTGTTCCGGCTTGTCGATGATGCGGATTTTTCGCTGGGTTTTGAAAATGTGGTATTTCCCCTCGGAGGAGAGTGTTTCCTGACAGAGTTGCTCGACCACGTTCAAGTCGGCATAGCCGAGAGGTAAATCCCGACTCACCATCCCCGAAGGAACCGTGAAATCAGGGAGTTGCGTTTGCTGGGCGAAAACTGGAGTTGCCAATAGCAACGCCAGCCAAAATCTGGCGATCATCCTTCACGGTAGGTGCAGACCAATTTTTGGCAAATTTCTGTTTCGATGCGGGCCTGATCCAGGCTATCGAGTCGGTATGGAAAAACCAAAGAATGCACCGCTTCGGGGACTTTTGGTCACCGGCGGCGCTGGCTACATCGGAAGTCACACCACCCGGATGCTGATGGAGAAGGGAATTGCCGAGAAAGTCGTGGTCTTGGATGACTTCAGTGAGGGATATCGCCAGGCTGTGGTGTCTCCGGAGGTTGAACTCGTCGAAGGTAACGTGGCGGATTCTGGTGTTGTTCGTTCAACTTTTGAGTCGCATCAATTTGACGCAGTGATTCACTTTGCCGCCTTCATTCAGGTCGGCGAATCGGTCAAAGATCCGCTCAAGTATTACCGAAACAACACCGCCACTCCTCTCACGCTGCTGGAAGCCATGCGCGATTTCAGCTGTGACAAATTCATCCTTTCCTCAACCGCCGCCGTCTATGGCGACCCCGTCAAGGTGCCGATTGATGAATCCCATCCCAAGCATCCCATCAATCCTTATGGAGCGAGCAAGAGCTTCCTGGAAGACATTCTCGCGGATTGCGAAACCGCGTTTGGTCTTCGCAGCGTTTGCCTGCGCTACTTCAACGCAAGCGGTTCATCGGCCGATGGGTTGATTGGCGAGGCGCACCAACCAGAGACCCATCTCATTCCGCGGATTCTGATGGCCATCAGTGGCGAGACGGATTCCTTCAGTGTCTTTGGCACCGATTATGACACGCCGGATGGGACGTGTGTCCGTGACTTTATCCACGTCCTCGACCTCGCCCGAGCGCATCTTCGGGCGCTCGATTATTTGGCGAAGGGTGGTGACTCGCTGCGTTGCAATTTGGGAACGGGGAAAGGGTTCAGTGTGAAGGAAATGATCGACGCAGCGGAGAAGGTTACCGGCCAAAAAGTGCCGTTGAAATATGGGGAACGGCGGGAAGGCGATCCGCCGCTCCTCGTGGCCAATCCCGGTCTGGCGAAGGAAATCTTGGGCTGGGAAGCTCAATGCACCGATGTTCATGATCTCATCGAAAGCGCCTGGAAATGGTATGGTGCCGACCATCGCGGCAAATACGTCTAAGGACAGGTCACGTTAACTCGTCGCGGCCTGGCATTTGGGGCACCAGCAAGTGGTCCGACCCCGCAAATCTTCCCTCAGGAGCGGGCTTTTGCAGCGAAGGCGAGGGCAGATCCCTCCGTCCTTCCATCGATGGAGAAAGAGCCAGGATTCGGGAGGATCGCTCCAATCGGTTCCGATGATCGACAGCGCCTCCGAGCTCAAATTGCGAAGTTCTTTCCAAAGCTGGTCACTCACGGATCGAGGAATTTCTCGACACCGGGTGGCCGGATGCAGTCGCAATCGCCAAAGTAGCTCATCGGCCATCCAGTTGCCAATTCCGGGAAACGCCGATTGGTCGAGAAGCAGGGCCTTGATGACGGACTTGGGATGGCGCGCCAGAAACGAAGCGACTCGATCCTTGGTGAACTGAGGGGAAAGGATCTCCGAGGGCAATTCGCGCCACCAAACGGGAGGCTCACTTCCCTGATCAAATCGAATGCGCCCAAATTTTCGAGGGTCACGAAAAATGAGCGCCTGGTTGGCCTGAAAGAGAACGAGGTGGTCGTGCTTTTCCGGTTGGTGGTCAGCGGGACCGACTAGGAGCTTTCCGGTCATCCCGAGATGCCCTCCCAGCCACAGATCGGAGCCAAAAACAAAGAGTAGGTTCTTTCCGTGGGTTCGAGATTCGCGAAAAACGGAGCCGGGGAGGAGCTTGCGAATCGATTTCGGCTTCGCGTCCCGAAAGATTCGCGCCATGGGATGAAGATGAACCCGTTTGACTTCAGAACCTAATCCGCGATTCCACTCTTTCCGATAAAACTCGACTTCAGCCAATTCCGGCATGGAGACTTAAGGCACTACGCCGCGTTGGGAAGCTCATCAGCTTCGTTCTCTTCCTTTGCAGGTTTCTCGGCTTCCAAGACTTCCGCCTCATCGTCTGGCTTCTCTTTCGATTTGGCTGAGGCGGCGGCGAGATACTCCTTCAAACGTTCCGAAAACTCTTCATTCTTCGGATCCAACTCGGTCGCCAATTCCAAGTATTTGATGGCTTGTGGAAGATTTCCGAGACCAAAGTAAGCCTGGCCCAAATGATCGTAAACGACGGAGTCCTCTTCCGGCGGCTCTTGTTCCTGCATGACCTGAATGGCTCGTTGAAGGGTATCAACTGCATTCTGAAAATCCCCTTTCTTAAAGTAATACCATCCCAAGCTATCGATGTAGGCTCCGGAGTCCGGCCGAAGATCATTGGCCATGATGATGAGCTGGCCGGCTTCTTCGATATTCATATCCTGTTCCAGCCACATGTAGCCAAGATAGTTGTAGGGCATCGCGGCCCGTTCGGGGTTGTTCTGCGGAACCAGATCGATGGATTTTTGAAAAAGCGTGGCGGCCTTCTCGAAATCCTTGAGACGTTCTGCGGAAGCTCCGTAGGAAAAATAAAAGCCGTCATTGAGCAGTTCCGGCTGGGTTTGGGCGGCGGTTCCCTCCAGGTCCGTGAAAAGGTTGAAGGCTTGTTGGAACTGATCAGAAGCGTTGTATGCCACTCCCAGATCCATCTGCAACTGGAGATCATCAGGATAGTGAAATTGAGCCCGCTTCAATAGATCGACCGCTTCGTCCGCGCGTTGTTCCCAGAGCATCATCGTGCTGACCAGGCGATATTCCATCGGTTGGCCTCGCGAAATTCGGAACGCCTTCAGATAATGTTTGATGGAATCAGACCAGTTTTCCTTCTCGTAATAAATCCGAGCTAAGAACTGCTGGGTCTCAAGTCGGTGAGGATTGATTTTCTCCAATTCGACCAGCGTCTCCAACACCTTTTCTTCCTGACCAAGGAGGCTGTAAACGCGGGCCAGCTTTTCCCTTACCACCAGTTCATCCGGGCGGTCCTTGATGATGGAAATGTAAAGATCGCGGGCCAATTCGAATTGCCGGGTGAGGCTGTAGTAGTCAGCTACCTGGTTTTCGACATCCGAATTTCCCCTTCCCAACTCCAGTGCCTTTTGGTAAATTTTATTGATCAAGACAGGGACGGGATCCTGCTGCAGAGGATAAATTTTCTGAGCCACGCGGGCCATGTCGAGCCAGAATTCGGGATCTGGATTGGATCGTTCCAGTGCCTTGGTCAGGGTCTCCCGGGCTGCGTTGCGATCCTTTCGAGCTAGTTGCAGAGAGATGAGCCGATCATAGATCGTCGGGTTGTCAGGAAACCGATCGGTAGCCTCTTCGACCAACGTCAAAGCACGCTCACGATTCGATTTCTTATTGTCGTGGTAGGTCCACAAGAAACCAGAAAGCCGAAGGTAGGCCTCAGGGAGATTTTGGTTGGCCTGAAAGCTTCGTTCCAGAATGACCAGCCCGCGCGCCGTGTCGCCGAATTGACCGGCCAATTCCGCAGCCTTGCCAGCCAGACGTAGCTGTCCCGGACTTAACTCAAGTACGCTGTCAAAGGCATCCAACGCTCCCTCGATGTCACCAGCCTTTTCTCGGGAAAGACCAACATAGTAGTGAGCAAGCGCCTGGCTTTTCGCGATACCAGTCGGCTGCAACTCATGCTTTCTCTCAGGGGGCGTAAACCGATCCACCGAAGCTTCAGCATACTCTGGGACCGCTGAAATACTAACCCTGGATGACGGTTCCTGAGAAAATCCAAAAGTAAGCATCAGCCCGTAGGAAGCTACGAGCCAAAAACGAAGGGTTCTGCGGCGTAGACCGGAGAGGCAGAACATGTGATGATTCCGTCCCGGTTTCATGAAGCACAATCCTAGATGCCTAGGATTTGTAACGCAAGCGCTTCTTGTGGCGGTTCGCCTTCATCCGCTTCTTGCGTTTGTGCTTGTTGATTTTTGTTTTCCTTCGTTTTTTAAGCGATCCCATAGGATTCGTCGGTTACTATCAATATTGGTCTCTCTGTCAATTTCGACAGAGGGAAAGTCACGGTACTAGTTTGTTGAGGGGGTATTCGATAATGCCTTCCGCTCCAAGATGTTTGAGCTTTGGGATTATTTCCCGAACGACCGCCTCGTCAATGACCGTCTCCACAGCCACCCAACCCTCCTCAGCCAAATTGGCAACGGTTGGGCGACGAAGGGATGGTAGGCACTCGAGCACCTTTTGCAACTCTTTTTCAGGGAGATTCATCTTTAGCCCGACTTTGTCGCGGGCGTTTAGCGCGGAGCGGAGAAGGAGGGCGATTTGCTCAATTTTCTCGCGTTTCCAAGGATCGGAAAATGCCGTCTTATTCGCCACGAGCTGCGGATACGATTCCATTAGCGTATCGACGATCCGCAGATTGTTGGCCCTGAGGGATGAGCCCGTTTCCGTGATATCGACGATTGCATCGACGAGTTCGGGAACTTTTACCTCCGTCGCACCCCAGCTGAATTCAACTTCCGCAGTGATGCCTCTCGCTTCGAGCAGCTGCTCGGTCAACCCAACAGCTTCCGTGGCGATCCGTTTTCCTTCAAGGTCCTCGATCCTACGGATGTCAGAGTCTTCCGGAACCGCGAGCACCCAACGGGTCGGATTGGACGTCGCCTTGCTGTATTGCAGATCGCAAATAACCTCAACATCGGCTTTGTTTTCTGCAATCCAGTCTTTCCCGGTGATTCCGCAGTCGAGAAACCCGTGGTCTACGTAACGGCCAACTTCCTGGGCACGGATCAGGCGCAGGACCAGATTTGGGTCATCAACGCTTGGTTTGTAGCCGCGGCTCGACACATAAATATTGAAGCCTGCCTTTTCGAACAGGTTGAGAGTGGCCTCTTGCAGGCTGCCTTTGGGCAAGCCGAGGCGGAGTTGAGGTGATTGCTCAGCCATGGGGCGGCAACAGTGGTAGCGGCAACCTTTCAGTCAAGCGTTGGAATCAGGAAAATCAGAGGATTTCTAAGAAGCTTGTAAAGATTTGCGTCTTGACCGTGGTGTAACGGAGATAGACACTCCTTTTACAATCCTTCTTTTTTCATTTTTCCCTCTAACGATTGCATTTTTACCGTGAGTTCTGACGAAATTCCCTTTCTCCTTAGCGCGCTCGAAGCGGAGCCAGCCAACTGGAACACACGGCGCTATTTAGCGGAACACTTTTTACGAGTGAGCGATGAGGCGACGGCGGTGAGTCTCGTCACGACGGCCCCAAATGCGCCCGACACCGAAGATCACGCCTTGTTTGCAGCCCAGCTGGCTGGTGGTCACAGTCTCAAGCGAGCCCATCAGTTAGCGGATAGTTTCTTGGTCAATGATGCTTCCAGTGCTCGCACTCATCTTCTCAAGGCAAAGCTCTACGAATTGCAGGGGAATACTGAAAAATCGGAGACGCACCAACGGGTCGCTTCCGTGCTTAATCCTCATCTTGGGGCCGATGGAACGGATCCATTGGACGTAGCACCCATTCAAATGGAGGGGTTTGGAGAAGCGACTCCGGTGGTGATACCTGGATTGGCGATGGCGGCTCAGCGCACTACGAGCTACGTTCCTGTCGCTCCCGTTGCGGAGGTTGCCGAGGTGGATGTTCCCGGTGTTGCGCCTATCAAACCACCGACTGCTCCTACCGCAATGACGCCACCTCCTTCAGCCGCTGTTACCGTCGTAGAATCTGAGGAGAGCGATGCGGAAGAAGAGGTCTACGCCGCTCAGATAGAGGAAGGCGGCGATGACAGTGCCCTGGGGGACATTCCGGCGGTCACTCCTGACGTGGTTCCTGTAGGAATGGCACCGGAGCCGTTGCCTGCAAGATCTGCCGAGCAAATCAAAATGGAGTCAACCGGGATGGTGGTCACTCCGACAACGGCGGCTCACGACCCTTCGGCGGTAGTTGGAATCATTGATCTGGAAGGGGATGAGGCACCGGATGACGCCGTTTCCCAGATCGTCGAACGTCAAACGGCGATGGTTGCGGCCATGTCGGGGCATTCCGATGAAATCGTGAAAAAGCCTCAGTTGAAAGATGTGAAGAGCACGAATGACAAGGTCTCTTCCATTGCGATCGCGATCATTGCTCACGTCGTCATCCTCGGGTTGTTCACGTTCGTGGCGATGAATCTTCCCCAAAATAATCCACCGGAAATTTATGCGTCGGTCTCCTCTGCCGATTCCTCGGAGGATATGCAGTCGAGCGAAATCAAAAAGCCTCAAATGCAGCAAACGGCACCCGCCCCGGCGACCCAGGAAGTATTGACCAGTTCGATGTTTTCAGACATCGCGATGCCAACAATCGATTCGGCTGCTGACTCTGCCATCGTTGGAATGGGAGCTGAAATGGGAATGGATTTTGGGATGTCGTTTTCCCCTCCAGGTGGCGATACGGGGATGTCCAGCATTCCCCCTTCAATGGCCGGTCGCTGCAGCATGGGGCAACGAATGGCGCGACTGAAAGAGAGTGGTGCCACCGCCAAGTGCGAAAGCGCGGTGCGAAAAGCTCTCCGTTTCCTGAAAGAGAATCAAAATGAGGATGGGTCGTTTGGCCGAGAATACCCGGCCGCAATGACAGGTCTCGTGATTTTGGCGATGCTGGGGCACTGCGAAACGCCTGATTCGGTGGAATTTGGCGATACCGTGACCAAAGCGACGCTATATTTGATGGAGCGGGCTCAGAAATCTGACCATCCAACGGGAGCGATCATGTCTCCAGGCGGAAAAGCTGCTTATGAGAACGCGATTTGCGCTTATGCGCTGGCCGAGATGTACACGATGACGAAAGCTTCGGGGAGCGCAGCTCGGATTCCACGACTGGAGTCGACTATGAAGAAAGGGATCAAAGCTGTATTGGAAGGCCAGCAGCGGAGCGGAGGCTGGGACTATGGTTACAAAACCAATAGCGATCCCGACGGTTCCGTGAGTGGCTGGCAGTTCCAAGCGCTCAAAGCGGCGAGTAATACCGGTGAGAATATCACCGGGTTGGAGAAAGGGATGGAGAAAGCCATCGAATACTTTAAGAATGCGCAAGACCCTAAGGGAGGTCTTCTCTATCGCGTGGAACGTGATAAGAATAAAGTCAACCCGGGGTTGGCGGGGGTTGGAGCACTCGCCTTCATGATGGTGGGTTTAGATGATGCTCCAGAAACGAAGAAAGCATTCGATGGGATGAATCAGTACCATCTGGGCCATGGCAATGTCCACGCTTACGGATGGTATTACATCATGCAGGCCTATTTCCTCAAAGGTGGCGAAGACTGGAAAAACTGGAACGAATTTGCCATGCCGAAACTCTTGGATGCTCAGGACGAGTCAGGATTCTTTAATGTGAATGGTGGTCACGGTCCCAAAGAGCCTCTCACAAAGAATATTTATCACACCTGCCTTTGCACGCTGATGCTGGAAGTTTACTACCGATACCTACCCACCACTCAGAAGAACCTCGGTTAGAGGATCTGGCTGGGGGGAAGAGTTTTGATTTTGAGGGGTTCCGGCAATGCTGTCGGAACCCTTTTTTTTGGGGGGCGTTTAAAGAAGGGGGTGGGCGCGCAACATGGCTCCGTTTCTTGAGCAACGGATTCGCTCGCGGGAAGATGCGGCGTTTTTTCAGGCTGGAATGTCGCTTCTTGGCCCTGCCAGGAAGCCCATCCTGGCTCCGAGCCATCCCCGTTCCGGCAGAAAATGGGCTCGCAGCGCGCTTCACTCCTATCGAAACACGTCCTGGAAACTCACTGGCTAAGCGATGCGTTCAAGCAGGAAGGAAAGCAATTCGCTGATCGGCACGCGCTCTTGCTCCATACTGTCCCGGTGTCGAAGCGTGACCGTGTCTTTCAAGGCCGCGTCAGACTCACCAAGGGTGTCGAAGTCGATCGTCACACCGAAAGGAGTTCCAACTTCGTCTTGACGACGATAGCGTCTTCCGATCGCGGCAGTTTCATCGTAGAAAACGTTCATATGTGGCTGGAGCAGTTTCTGGACTTCGCGTGGTTTGGGCACAAGGTCCTGCTTGTTCTTCACCAGCGGAAAATTCCGGCATTTGATCGGCGCAATCCGAGGGTGGAACCGCATGACGATCCGTAGATCCTCGTTGCCTTTGTCGTCGGTGATCGTTTCTTCGTCGTAGGCCTCGCAAATCACCGCAAGAACGGTGCGGTCACATCCGGCGCTCGGTTCGACGACATGAGGAACGAATTTCTCCTTGGTGACTTCATCGAAGAACTCCATGGGCTTACCGGAGTGCTCGGCATGCTTCTTGAGGTCGTAATCGGTTCGATACGCTACCCCTTCCAATTCTTGAATCCCGAAGGGAAATTCGTATTCGATGTCGTAGGTCTTGCTGGAGTAGTGAGCCCGCTCGCCGTCGGGGACGTCCAGGATGTGGAGTTTCTCCCGGGGAATGCCGATGTCTTCGTAAAAACGCAGGCGCTCTTCGAGCCATTCATCGGTCAGGCGCAAGCCATCTTCCGCTCGACAAAAGTATTCGATTTCCATCTGTTCGAACTCGCGGGATCGGAAGGTGAAGTTCCGTGGATTGATCTCATTTCGAAACGCCTTCCCGATTTGCGCGATTCCGAAGGGAACTTTGACGCGATTCGTATCCAGGACGTTCTTGAATTGGACGAAGATAGATTGGGCGGTTTCCGGTCGCAGGTAAGCAACGGTATTCGGATCATTTTCATCCGCTGCGGCAC
>CAYGQD010000055.1:0-2774 GCA_964351855.1 uncultured Verrucomicrobiales bacterium | reverse complement strand
TTCAGGGCCTTCGCCCGGCTTGCAGGAGGGCTTTTTCGGGCAAGACTCTGCATCGAGGCTATCGGCGCGAAACCTTGCCTTGCAAGTTTTGCAGTCGGACATGGGATCCGAGAATCCCCCAACGTGGCCTGATGCAGTCAAGACGGCCTGGTGGTTGAGGATGGAACCGTCCAATCCTAGAATATCATCACGTTCTTGAACGTTTCTCCGCCACCAGAAATCTTTGAGATTGCGCTTCAATTCCACCCCCAGGGGGCCGTAGTCCCAACAGCCGTTGAGCCCTCCATAGATTTCGGCCGATTGAAAGATGAAGCTCTTGCGTTTGCAAAGGCTGACGATTTTTTCCATCGACTTGGAGGAATTGGCGGGTTGCGACATGATAGATGGTGGCTGAATGTTAGGCTCGCAACTGAACAACCCGGCAGCAATCCTCGCAACCTGGAAATGCACTTTCCCAAAATGTGAACCTCTGTTACTCTAGCGCCGTCTTACCTTTTACTTTCGATTAGCATGCAGACCGACTACAGCTGGCAGACCGCAAAAAACTCGGGCGGTTACAAGCGACAAACTTCCCAACGCTATGGCTGGTGGGTGTCCCTCGCGGTGTTTCTATCCGTCATGGTTCACGTCGGGCTGTTCCTCATGTTTGAGCGGGTTCAGGTGATGATGAAGTCGGCGGCGTCAGATGTGGTTCAAGTCAACTATTCGCCTCGGGACCGCACGGTGGTGGAGGAAGCTGATTTGGAGCGCATTTTTGCCGAAGAGGAGCCGATTCCGGAAACGGCTCCCGAGAAGGACACGGATTTAACTTGGGATGAGGAGCCACCGGATCTGCCTGAATCGTTTCCCGAGATCGTGAAGCTAACGCCGGAAACCGATACGATTCAGAATCTTTTTGCGACGGAAGCCCCGATGGTTACTCCAAAGGTCAACTTGACCGCGCTGGATGCAAAGATCGAAACCCAGGCGGCGGAGGCCGAAGTCGGTGCCATGCGCCAGAAATTGAAAGAGGCTTCGCAGATTTCGATGAATCAGCCGAAGCTGTATCTCAAAGAGCAGGACTTCGGGAGTGATGGCGCGAATTCCGATCAATTGATTGATGCGATCACAAAAGGCATGGGCACGGAAGCTCGAGCCAGTATCAAAGGAAGGTTCAGCACGCTCGAAGAATTGATGGGACGTGGCGAGAACATGCCGGATCGCGTCGAGGCGATGATTCCGACGGATTTGCTCTTCGATTTCGGTGAATGGGAGGTCAAGGAAGAGGCAAAGCTGAGTTTGATGCGACTGGGTATCATCATCACCAACCGCAAGGAATCGCAGTTTATCATCAAAGGGTTTACCGATTCGATCCCCTTTCGCCCCAAAGACATTTTTGACAATGGGGGCCCGGCTGACAACCAGGAGTTGAGCCAACGACGTGCGGACGCCGTGAAAGATTACCTCGAGTCTTCCCTCCACCTCAAAGGGTATGATATTCGTGCGATTGGCTACGGCGCGCGAAATCCTCTGGTTATGCCAACTGGTAATCCGGCTCAGGACAGGATCTTGGAAGCTGCCAATCGACGGGTCGAGATTGAGATCCTCAGTGGCGGACAGAAAATCCCCTAAGCGCTGAGGAAAGCCAAGATGATATGGAGCTGGAGGATGAAATGGCGAATTTGCGGAGTCGGAGCCCTTGCCGGATTCCTTGGGATCAACCTCCTCGCGTGGACCCATGCGCGTTCGATGATTCGATTCGACACCGAGACTCTCGAGCGAACCAAATCTCCTGAAGAATTAAGATTTTGGGAGAAGGTCGGCATTTTACTATCAGGGGTGGATTTGCCGAGGCCGCAAAATGGGCGAGATCCCGGCAGAATAGGATTGGCTTTCGATACGGTTCGATTTCCCAATCAACGCGGCGATGAACTCGAATCATGGTTCATCCCGGGAAGCAATGATTGCACCGTGCTGCTCTTTCACGGTTATGGTGCCAGTAAGGAAGCGACTCTGGGAATGGCTCGGGTTTTTCACGAGAACGGTTGTTCGTGTTTGTTGGTTGATTTTTACGGTTCCGGTGGATCGAGTGGCCATTCGACCAGTTTTGGTTATCACGAAGCTGGAGATGTCTTGGCGGCATTTGAATGGATGAGTGGGCAACAACCGTCCTCTGAGATCGTTCTCTATGGGATTTCAATGGGAGGAGTTGCGGTGACGCGCGCGTGTTCGGAATTGGGGGTTGCTCCGGCAGGGCTGATCGTGGAAAGCGCTTTCCCGAGGCTTCGGGGAACCGTTGCAAAACGCTTCGAACTGATGGGAATTCCCGCGTTTCCGCCTGCGGACCTCCTCCTCTTCTGGGGCGGAGTCGAGCTCGGAATCAATCCTTGGCGGCACAATCCCATTGAGTATGCCGCTCAAATCTCTGATCCGGCGCTGGTACTGGCGGGGAAGCGCGATTCGAGGGTCCCATTGGCGGACGTCGAAAAGATGGCCAGGAATTTTCCCGAATTGGTGAGTTTCCACGTGTTTGATGCCGGGCATCGACCGTTTGTTGAGACGCATTGCGAGGAATGGGAGGAAGAGATCGTGAATTTTTTGCAATTTCTGTGGAAGAATTCGCCTAAATGATCGTGACTTCCGCCCCTTCCTGGTCTGTCCGCATCATTAAGGACATTTTTGAGTGCCGCCGAGTTCTCCATCTGTCCGCCGCGATTACGCTGAAACTTGGAAAGGGAATAATTACTAAAATTCCTCAGAAGAATATCATCGACATCTTTCCTCCTGTGTTAAGG
>CAYGQD010000054.1:0-35179 GCA_964351855.1 uncultured Verrucomicrobiales bacterium | reverse complement strand
ACATCAAAGCAAACAACCTTCAGACGAAAACCGAAAACGGAAAAGCAGAGGGCGGCGGAAAATACATCGTCGCCGATGCCAAATTGTTGCCGATCTTCAAGAAGACGAAATCGACAAGCAAATCAGGCAAGCTCACCGATCTGACCAACCTGAAAGAGGGCGAGACGATCGACATGATGCAGATGGCCGCAGTCGTCGGAGCTAACGTGGAATAGGCGATGCCGTCTATTTTCGGGGGAAGTATTGAGCCGGGAGCAGGTAACATTCCGTGACTTTTCAAAACCTTCCTAACTCAATCCAACAGGGTCTGCTCGGTGACCATACCCTGTTGGATCCCGGGAATCAGACAAAGTGGTAGTTGACAGACCCCTGCTCGTTTTTTCGGGCGTCATCGAGATCAACACGCTCCGTTTTGGCATCGAGCCTGGAGACTTTGTTGATGAAGCCGGGGCCACCAAGAGCCTTTCTGATTTCAGCAAAGGCTGGCGTTCTCCGGCTGCCTCCTGTCCGCCATGAAACCGCGCGTCTGGTCGTTGGATCTCCATGAAAGCTAAGGAAAATACGATCCGGATCGGCACTCGCGATTTCCCAATGACGCAAGTCCTCGTGCTCGTCGTGAGCTCGAGCCGACACCAAAAAGAGCGTTGCTAGAAACAGAGTGTTCGTAAAAATCGTTCGCATGATTGGTTTTGTGGATTCGTTAGGTCTTCAGTGTATTTCAAAAGGTCGGCAGAAGCCGCCTTCGATTCATTCAGCGTGGCTTTCAATGATTCACGTGAGTTATCTACTTTTTTAGATGATCGGCGCGCCCATACGCCTGCCAGACGTTGGCAAACTCTTCGTCCATCAGCCAATTCGCGGTTGATTTGTCGCCTTTGAACTCGGCGTATGGAGCGATCTCCAAGAGTTGCCGACCGCCAGTTTCGAGATCATAGGTGGCTCCGAGCCAGCCGTCCTCGATCTTGATCGGCTTGAGTTCACCATCATCACCAAGGCGCACACGCATGGCGGCTTTGCAAAACCCGACGACAAACTCCCAGACGATGTCTACATCGACTGGGCCGTGCCCGACCCCCGCCTCCATCATCGTGCTCATGGCGGCATTACGTGTTTTGCGCATCTCTTTGACGGTCTCGTCCTGACGACCGTTGAGGAAATACTTATCGACCGTCCCCAGCATCACCATCGAAGGAATTCTTTCGGTATTTGGAAACTGTAGATAGGCGGTAAATCCAGGGTGAAAGGAAATCCACCCAAGAGATTGTTCCGGTCGTTGTTCGGGCCAACAGGCGGCAAATCCAGTGCCATTGGAATGTCCGAACGTGAGGATCGGCGCGTCCACCAGTTCGGGATGTCCGGACAGCTCCGCGAGTTTCTTCACATGTTCATCCGTTAGGCTCACATCCTTGAGGCCACGTTGCACGGGATCCCCGTACATGGCGACGAGAGCGACCTTCTCTTCTTGTGCGAACTTCTGTAAAATAGGATGCGTGATATTTCCCATTCCATGACGGGACAGATAGAATGCGGCTCTCACCTTTTCCACAGATTCGGGAATGTAAACGTGAAATTCGGCATCACCGTTCGACTTTTTACCCACCGCGTTGGACGTGCTCATCTGCGTGGTGAAACCGACGATGTCTTTTTCGATCGGCTGCGGTTCAAGCTTAACGACAAGTGGTTTTGCCTTCGAAAAGAAGTCGATCGTTTTGATTCGGATGAGCTTATCGAGATGCCCTTCTTTCTCGAATTTTAGGGTGGCGAAAATACCGCGTTGGTTCGGTTTGATTTTCTCGTCCCATAAAAATTCGACGGCGAAATCCCCATTAGGATCGGTGCTGGATTGGATATCCAACGGACTCATCGAAACACTCACGTCATTGAGCCAATTATGGTCAGTATCCATCACCTTACCGGTGAGGATGATTTTTTGACCCGCAGTCAAAGTGGCTTCACTCGAACTCTGTGCAAACGCCGGCAGCGTTGCCAAAACGGACAGTGTAAACAGTTGAATTAGGAGAATTAGGATCTTTTTCATAGGTTTAACTTCGCGTTCTTACGTTGTCCCTTTGGGCTTCAATCGTATCATTCAATTTTTTCACTTCGGTATCTTACTTGATGAGCAAATGCGCCTTAATTGAGACTTTCACCCTTTCGGAGAATCTGAGACTGGTTCACCCTGAACGGAAAAATCATCCACGTTGAGATGTCCCCAGCCACCTGTGACGCGATCAACGACCTCGAATCGAACGGTTTTGCCGTTCCATTTCGAAACGTCCCAAACCACGCGGCGCATGCGGTGATCTCTCGATCCTCCGGACTGCTTCAAGACCTCCCCTGAGGCGGCATCGACAAGCGCAACGTAGAGATCACTTTGATTGTATCCGCCGGAAACGAGAAAGGCGACCTTGTCTCCCGTCAGTTTGAAAGGAGGCGATTGCACGACGCCGGTCTGAGTATCGGCAAGAGGTTCATCCCCGCCGGGAACGAGTGTGGACAGGTGGAGGGTGCCGTGTTTCGCGAAGGGTGCGTTCTTCCTGGAAGCCAACGAGGGAAGTATCGTCACGGGTTCACCAAGTTTGCCATCGGTGACCGTCCATCCGTCGAGCGTGCCCGACTCAAAGCTGTAGTGGAGATTTCCGACCGGCTCGAAATCATCGAATTCAGTCAGCGGAGGCCCGACGTCTTTAGCTGGAGCCGAAGCCCGAGGTCCTACCGTTTTTCCCGCTTCAAAACCCGCATCCTTTCTGGCTTTCTTGATGGCAGCCGCCATCTCCTGCGTCACTTCAGGATAATCGGAGAAAACGTTCTTCGTCTGGTTGACGTCGGCCTCAAGATCATAGAGTTGCGCCGGTGGAGCACCCGCTTTGATTCTTCCATTCTCGATATCGCTATTCGGTGTGCCAACAAGCGTGGTAACCGCAGCTCCACCCCACGCATGTTGGTTGGGTTTTGAGCCGCCGAATCCACCATCACTTTTCGCTGGGATATACATCCATTTGCCTCTTCTCAGCGCCATGTGTGAGGGCTTATTCGGAGTCATGAACATTTCCGTGCGCAGATGGTTGTCAGGATTTCCGGTGAGCGCAGGAAGCATATTAATGCTGTCTTTTGGATCCTCCAAGTCCTGACCGGTGAGCGCCGCAAAAGAAGCCATCAAATCGACACTGCAAAGCAATTGATCAGACACGGTTCCCGCTTCGATCTTCCCAGGCCACCGTGCAATAAACGGCACGCGGTGTCCGCCTTCCCAAATGCCGAACTTTGAGCCTAACAGATCACCATTGATCTTATGCCCCAACTCGGCTGCGGCACGGCCTCCGTGATTAAACATCCCGCCATTGTCGCTTGTGAAGATCACGAGGGTGTTGTCAGCGACACCTGATTCTTCGAGAGTTTTCATCACCTCGCCGACGATCCAGTCGAGTTCGTGGACAAAGTCACCATACCATCCCGCCTCACTCGTTCCCTGGAATCGCTTCGCCGGAGTGAACGGGTGGTGCACGTTCGTCGTCGAGAAATAGGCAAAAAACGGATTCTCTCCACGCTCCTTGATCCACTCGGTTGCTTTCTCAGTCAGCTTCGTGCCGACTTCGAAGTCGTTGAACAATTTGTGTGCCTCGATCGCTCCACTGAATTGATTCGCACTGCGCTGTGCCGCCTCGGGTGGAATCGGTGTGATAGGAGTCACGTTCTTGGCGCCTCTGCCGGCATACGTCAGCGGATCCTCAGAATCGGCACCTACGATTTTGTCGTTCTCCACATAGACATAAGGCGGCGCGCTGTTTACCACCGGCATTCCGAAATAGTAGTCGAATCCGAGATCCTGCGGTCCGGGGCGCAATGGCTCCTGCCAATCATTCTTTCCCTCCTTAAAACCCAAATGCCACTTGCCGAATACCGCCGTGTCGTAGCCGCTTTTCTTAAACACATCCGCGATGGTCTGTGTTTCTGGATCGATCAGCAGAGGCGAAGAAATCGGTGCCGGTCCCCACATTCCCTTTCCTCCATTCGCGCGAAAAGGATATTCCCCGGTCAGTAATCCATAGCGGGACGGTGTGCAGACTGCAGACGCCGAATGCGCATCAGTAAACTTCCGACCTTCTGCCGCCAGCTTGTCGATGTTAGGCGTCTTTACTTTGGTGGCACCGTAGCAACCGAGATCGCCATAGCCGAGATCATCGGCAAAAATAAGCACGACGTTTGGAGGCGTTGCCGCTGCTATCAATGGCGACAGGAGCGCAAATAGGAAAAGAATAGGCGTTAGGTTTTTCATTTTGATTAGTTCAACGTTGATCTTTCGAGATTTTCTCTGCATTGCCGCTATTTGCGGGCGGACAGCTAGGCCGCTGATCGACACCAGTTTTCCTGACATCGCCAAGTTCGATCCGAATCCGATCCGCTTCTTGCAAAAGCGTTGCGACGATTTCGGGATTGTTCGCGGCTACGTTCTGCTTCTCGGCTAAGTCTAATTCCAGATTCACCAGAAATGGCTCATCCAGTTCGTAAAAACGGCGACTTTTCCCGCCCTTCCCCCAATACGGCTGCTCGCTAGCCGTGCGTGGTAGGTGGAGCTTCCACTTCCCCTTGCGAACCGCCTGAAGGTTCGTCCCGTTGTAGTAGTAGAGAAAGTCGTGAGGCGACTCAGTTGATTCGCCCAAGAGGATATCCAGAATGTTAGCTCCATCAATCTTGCGGTCGGAGGGCACATTGACTCCAGCCAAATCACAAAACAGGGGTAGCAAATCCATGCTGCTGATCGTCGTGTCCGAAAGTTGCCCAACTGGTATTTTTCCCTTCCACCGAAAGATTGCAGGCACACGGTGGCCACCTTCCATCGTGGTGTATTTGCCTCCAGAAAGAGGTCCGCCCGAGCCCTGCACCCCGGTGTGGCCATTTTCAGCCAGGAAGACAACAAGCGTATTCTCATCGAAGCTGTTATCGCGCAAGGCTTGGAGGACAATCCCCACGCTGTGGTCCAACTCCGTAACGAAGTCGGCATAGCGGCCCTTCTTCGATGAACCGACAAATGGCTTGCTCGGCGCAATCGGCGTATGCGCGATTTGGTGCGCCACATAGACAAAGAAAGGATGCTCTCCGTTCTGTTGTTCGATAAACTTGACCACCTCCTCGTTGTATCGAGTGGTGATCGCGGGAAAGGCAACATTTTCCGTTTCATAGTCTCGATTACGGAACAGCGCTTGGTTCCACTTGTCGTGCTTCTTCGAATAGTTGTAGGGCAGCCCGAAATACGCGTCGAAACCAGCATCCAAGGGATGCGCGCCTTCTCTCTCAAAACCGATGTGCCATTTGCCGACCGCAAGAGAGCGATAACCCGCTGGTTTTAGTAGCTCGGCAATCGTGATTTCATCCGGATGCAGAGCATAGTCCCAACTCTTGTCCGGAGTGCGGTAGGCTGGGAGACCATTTCGCATCGGGTAGCGCCCCGTGAGCAACGCCGTACGGGAAGGACTGCACACGTTGGCAGGAACAATCATATCCGTGGAGCGGAAACCTTCCGCAGCCATCTGGTCGAGCGCCGGGGTTTTGTAGTTTGCGCCGTAGCATCCCAGATCCCCGTAGCCGAGGTCATCGGCGAAGATAAGGACGATGTTAGGGGGCTGCGTATTCGCGAAGGCCGCTCCACTCATCAACGCAAGAATGCTGATGAATCTTGTTAGCAATACCGTTGCCTTAGGGGTCACTTTGAAAGAGGGACAGGATTTTCCACAAGGGCAGCTGGACGAAGGTTCGCTTCCATCTCGTTCTCGAAATCCTGCATCGCTGATTTGAGTTGTTGAACAATCTCAGGGTGTTTCGCCGCAAGATTATTCTTCTCACCAATATCGTCGCCCAAGTTATAGAGGGCCTCCTTCCCATCGATGGCCCGAAACTTCCAAGACTTCCAGCGCACTCCTTCCAGCACGCCCCAGTGTGCGTAAAAGAAATACTCGTGCGGACTCTCAGCGCCATCAACCAGCGTGGGCATGATATCTTTGCCATCGATTACGAGATCCTCCGGCAGTTTCGCTCCGCTGAGCTTTGCAAAGGTGGGAAGCACGTCCATTGCCGTGAGCAGCTTGTCGTTCTTACCGTCGGCGGGGATGCCGTTCGGCCAGCGGATCACCGTAGGCACTCGTTGCCCCCCTTCCAAGGTGCTGCCCTTTTTCCCGCTCAAAGGTTTGGCAGAACCTCTACTTGGCCCGTTATCCGTAGAGAAAAGCACGATGGTGTTGTCATCGATTCCCTGTTCTTTGAGAGTCTTCAGAATCTCACCCACTGACCAATCGATTTCGTAAATCGCGGTCGGAAAAATACCAGGCTTGCCGTTGCCCTTCTCTTTAAGCTGGTCGGCGTATTCCTTTTTGATCTCAGGTGAGGCTGCCAAAGGCCCGTGTGGCAATGGGTGCGCCACATAAAGAAAGAAATTTTCGTCCTTGTTGCGCTCAATAAAGTCGACAGCGCGCTCGGTGATTCGTCGTGTCAGATAGTCGGCATCCGGCTCCAGTTCGATGACGGTTTCATCTTCCAGCAACGGCAGTGGCGGAAAATTGAAGAACTTCTGCCTCGGGTGCTTCGGATGAATGTCGTGACTGTAGGGAATCCCAAAATACTCGTCAAAACCCTGTCGAGTCGGTAAGAACTCAGGTTGATCACCCAGATGCCATTTGCCGAACATGCCCGTTTTGTAGCCTGCGGATTGAGCCACTTCGGCAATGGTCAACTCCTTGGGATTAAGGCCCTTTCCGTCGCCCGCCAAACAGACCGGAAACTTCCTGCCCGGTGGAATATGCTTCATCTTGATCTCTAGTGAAGACGGCACATCCATATCAATTCGCGCTGGGTAACATCCTGTCATCAACGCTGCGCGGGAAGGTGTGCAAAGCGGCGCGGCCACATAGAAGCTGGTTAGCCGGACTCCCTCCTTCGCCATTTGGTCGATGTTCGGGGTGTAGACATGTTTACCTCCGAAACAGCTGAGGTCGGCGTAACCCTGATCATCCGTAAAGATGATCACGAAGTTTGGTTTGGCTGCGAGTGGCAGGCTAAGCGCGAAGAGGACAATGGATCCTATGAGAGTGGTTTTCATGGAAAGATCGATTCGGAAGCCGGCTCAACCAGGCTTCCATGAATGGAAAAGTCGTCAAAGGTCAGGTGCCTCCACTTGTCCGCATTGCGATCAATGACTTGCAGAAACACGGTCTTTCCTTTGAGCTTACTGACATCCCAAGTCGTGCGCTTCATCTGTGGGCCATGGGCCCCACCTGCGGTCCTGAGGACTTCTTTGGATTCCGCATCGACGAGTGAAACATAGAGCGATTCGGGATCGAAGCCTCCAGACGCTAGAAAACTCGCGTTGTCGCCGTTGATCACAAACTCGGGTGATTGAAAAACGACCTCCTGCATTTCATCAACTCCATCGGCGGCCGCGATGGTGGAAAGATGGAACTTGCCCTCATGGTTGAAGGGACTGGAGGTGTGGCGGGGGAGGGACGGGGCATCCGAAACGGGACGGTCCGATTTTCCTTCTACGATGGACCAGCTTTCGAGCTTGCCGGATTCGAACGTGAAGCGGAGATCGCCGAGCGGCTCGAAACCGTCATACTTCGCTTCCGCGTTACCTTGTCCCTTTTTGGGGGCGGGCTTCCTGGCATTGGTCGCAGGTCGATAGCGATCGAGGGTTGTCGCCATTTCTTTGGCAACCTCAGGATACTCTCGAATGACATTGGTGGTTTGCCTGAGGTCCCGTTCCAAATCGTAAAGCTGTGCCACCGGTGCATCGGCATTGTATTTTCCACCCTCGATATCGCTGTTCACGCTGCCGGCAAAATCAATCGCCGCGGGACCGCCCCAAGCGTGGTCGCCTGGTTTGGATCCGTTAAAGCCGCCACTGCCTCGGGCTCCGATATAGAGCCACTTCCCTCTGCGGAGCGCCAGATTCTGACGCTTGTTGGGCGCGAGCAACAACTCGGCTCGCAAGGGCTCTTCGGGATCTTCCAACAAGGCGGGAAGTATATTGACACTGTCCTTGCTATCTAGTGACTCAACGTCATGACCGGTCAATGCGGTGAACGTAGAGAGCATGTCGACATTGCAGATTAGTTGGTTGGAGGTGGTTCCCGGCTCGATTTTCCCTGGCCACTTCGCAATGAATGGAACGCGGTGACCACCTTCCCAGGCCCCGAATTTGAAACCGAGGAGTTCGCCGTTGATCTTGTGCCCGGCCTCCATCGCGATACGCCCGGCGTGGTTTAACATGCCGCCATTGTCGCTCGTGAAAATGACGAGGGTGTTTTCGGTCAGGCCGTTCTTTTCCAAACAAGCCAACAACTCTCCGACCATCCAATCCAGTTCGTGGATGTAGTCGCCGTAGAGCCCGCACTCGCTCGTGCCTTTGAATCGTGGAGCCGGAGTGAACGGGTGGTGGATATTGGTCGTGGGAAAGTAGAGAAAGAACGGCTTCTCCTTGTTTTCGGTGATCCAGGCAACCGCTTTTTCAGTCATCAATTCACCCGTTTTTTCGTCATCGTAGATTTGATGCGCCTTGAGGGCTCCACCGAATCGGTTCGGGCTTTTCCGGGATGCTTCGGGCGGGAAAGTCGGTGTCGGAGAAATGGGCTTTTTCCCTAAGACCAACGGATCAGCCGGGTCATGACCGACGATGGTATCATTCTCAACATAAACATAGGGGCTGCCGCTGTTTACCAGAGGAACACCGAAATAGTAATCAAATCCCACTTCATTCGGCCCCGGCTTGAGAGGCTCGCTCCAATTGTTGGTGCCTTTTCCAAATCCGAGATGCCATTTTCCAATCGCGGCGGTCGCATAGTCTTTGGCTTTGAAAACTTTTCCAATCGTCGGTGTGTCAGTAGGAATGACGAGCCCGGACTGCGCTGAAAGCGGCCCCCAGTATCCTTTGCCTCCCATTCCCCGAACCGGATACTCACCCGTGAGCAAGGCATACCGCGACGGCGTGCAGACGGCGGAGGCTGAATGCGCATCGGTAAATTTTCGCCCGTCCTTCGCAAGGCTGTCAATATGCGGTGTTTGCACCTTGGTCGCGCCGTAACAGCCCAAGTCGCCATAACCGAGATCGTCGGTGAAAATGAAGACCACGTTAGGGAGTGACGGTGTATCAGCATTTGCCAGTTGCCCCGATACGGCCGCGAGGTAAATGAGGCTTATCGCCAGAATTGTTCTTCTCATGAATGGGCCTTTGTTAGTTTTTCGAGTTGGGGTTGACCAGATCATGGGGACGCTGATCTGAACCGATGAGATGAACGTCACCAATTTCTGCGCGAGCGCGCTCAACTTCCTTCATCAATTCAGAGGTCACTTCCGGGTGCTGTGAAATGACGTTCTCTTTCTCACCAACGTCGGCATCCAAATCAATCAACATCGGCTGCTTCAGAGTGATATAAATCTTCTTACGATTACCGCCCGATTTCTTGGCCCAATACGGCTGATCGGCAACGGTCCTCGGCAGATGCAATTTCCACTTCTCGTTTCGTACCGCCTGCAGGTTCAGGCCGTTGTAGTAATAAAAATAATCGTGAGGACTTTGCTCCGTCTCGCCCATCAGAAGCCCCATAATATTCTTCCCATCAAGCTTCCGGTCGGTCGGCAGGTCTGCACCTGCCACATGACAGAAAAGAGGCAGCAAATCCATACTGGTGATCATGGCGTCCGAAACTTTCCCAGCGGGAATGCTCCCCGGCCAAGAGAAGATAGCCGGAACCCGTTGACCGCCTTCCATCGTGACATACTTCCCGCCGCTCAACGGCTTCGCGGACCCACTTTTTGCGGGACCGTTGTCCGACAGGAAAACCACCAGCGTGTTAGCGGAGATGCCGGCCTCTTTGATCGCAGCCATCACCCGACCGACACTGTGATCGAGTTCCAACACGAAATCACCGTAGACAGAACCTCTGCCATTCTTTGCCGAGGCACCCCTGAATGGACCACTGGGCTGAATCGGCGTGTGAGGAATGTGATGCGAGAAGTAGATAAAGAACGGTTCTTTCCTCTCGTCTTTGATGAAATCGACGACCTCATCGGTGTAACGTTTTGTCACTGCGGGGAAGGCAACATTCTCCTCCTCCACCTCGCGGTTCCGATAAAGAGTATCACTATCCCCATGCGTTGTGGAATGATTACCGTGAAGCCCCAGATAGTCATCGAAACCGGCATCGAGGGGGTGAGATCCGTCGACATGAAATCCCAGGTGCCACTTGCCGACCATCTTCGTAGAATACCCCGCCGATTTCAGCAATTCCGCCATGGTCACTTCCTCCGGAGCGATCCCGTAATTTTTGTAATTCGGAGTATTATGCCGGGAAATCGGATGTCCCGCGCGCATCGGATAGCGCCCGGTCATCAAAGCTGCCCGCGAGGGCCCACAAACACTAGCCGCCACGAGGCAATCCGTAGAGCGCAAGCCCTCCCTCGCCAGGCGGTCAATCTCGGGAGTGCTCAGTGACGAGCCATAACAACCCAAGTCACCGTAGCCAAGGTCATCGGCAAAAATCAGGATGATGTTTGGCTTTTGATCCGCAGCCCCCACCATACCGATCTGCAACAGGCAGCCAAGAAAGCAGGAGATAAGGAGATCAACTCGCATTTTGAGATCGATTACGCCAAAAGGTCAGCAAGCGCGCCAGTACTATCACCGAACGTGTCCAGCGGCATTCCCGCTTGTTGCATCAGCGTGAGCCAATAGTTGGCCAACGGCGTATCCTTCTTTGGAAGAATGATATGCCGCCCGTGCTTGATGTTTTTCGCGCCGCCGCCGGATAGAATCGCCGGGAGATTCTTGAGTTCATGTCCCGAGCGCAGATTGGTTCCATAACTGACAATACAGTGATCAAACAGACTTGAGCCGTCGATGTCTTTGGCTTCTTTGAGGCGATCAAGAAAGTGGGCAAACACGGCGGAACACTTTTTGTCACGTTCGCGGGAAGCCTGGATGCGGGGCTCGGAGAATCCGTAGTGACTCAGGGAGTGCGCTTTCAGGGTGATCCCCATACTGAGGAGCATCGAACACACCGGCTGACGGTACGATATAATTCGGGTCATGTCGGTTTGGAGCGCGACGATGATCATGTCATACATGATCTTGATCTCTGCCTCACCGATCAGGGTCGGGTCGGGTGTTGGCTCGGCAAATGGTCCTTTGGGCTTGGGGACGTCTGCCCACTGAGCCTCGCGTTCGAGCCCCTGTTCGATCTGACGAACTCCGGTGAAATACTCATCCAGCTTTTCGTTGTCACGCTTGCTGAGAGTGCGCTTCATGTTGCCGCTATCCAGGCGAACGATGTCGAGAATACTCTGTTTTTTCCTGAGTCTTGTGTCCAACTCTTCACGGGAATCATTGGGGTTGGCAAACAGCGTCCGATAGAGTTCCAGCGGCTTGGTGATCCCGGGAATGGGTTTGCCGGCATCATCCCAAGAAAGGGACAAGCCATCGCCATGGCCGGAATTTTGTCCTCCGTCCGATTCTTTCGCGGACAGGATCAGCGATGAATAGCGGGTCTCGAGACCGAGATGTTGAGCCGCGACTTGATCGCAGGAGATCGAGTTATGAAACCGCTTCCCGGGCGTGCCAGCTACATTCGCACAGGTCAGGTAGGACACGCTTCCTCCATGGGGGTTGGTTGCGCCGTGATTGGTGAGGTTGGTCACCATGGTGATGTCCTCTTTATGGCGATCCAGTGGCATGAGACCTTCCGTCATGCCAATTTCGGAAAATCGACCGGCTTCGGTTGGGAAAAATGTTTTCTTGGTAAAACCGAATCCACCTCCCAAGAAAATCAACCGCTTTGGTGGCGCTTCAGAAGCCGCTTTCTCGACCGCAAAGGTTTCCAAAAACGGCAATGCGAGGGTCGTACATCCCGCTCTCAGGAAGGAGCGGCGGGTTCGTGAGTTCGTAACGAATTGGCTCATTTTACTTGGTGGTGAATAATTGGCTTGAGGTAATTTCGTGGACCATGGAGCGCAGCGGATACTTTGTCTTCTTTAGCGCGTTGAGGATCTGATCAACGTCGTCGGAGTCAGAAAATTCGATCGCGCGACCGAGGCTGTAGGCGATGAGGGATTCGACCAGTTCGCGAGCGAGCGCGTCCTGTTCCTGTAATAGAACGGACTTGAGGCCATGGATATCGCTGAAGGCAGCGCCGCCCGGCAGAGTGCCACCGGGTTCGATCGGGACTGGATCTTTCTTCTTGCTGACCTTCTCGCTATCCCGCCATTTTCCAATGGTATCGAAATTTTCCAAACCGAATCCGATCACATCCATGACTTTGTGACAGGAAGCGCACTGGGCCTGTTTTTGGTGTAACTCTACCATCTGTCGATTGGTCGCAGGTTCATCGGTCGCAGAGCCCAGTTCGGGAACATTCGGCGGAGGTGGAGCCGGTTTATCATGGAGTAGTTTTTCCATGACGAGGGCTCCACGAATGACCGGGGACGAGCGTTCGCCATTGGAGCCAAGCGTTAAGAAGGCAGCTTGTCCGAGTAGACCGCCACGCGGGGAATCGGCCGGAAGATCGACTTTGTGAAAGGCGTTGGAGTCCACACCATCAATTTCGTAGTGATGAGCAAGCAGGCTATTGATCACCACGAAATCTGAATCGATGAGATTGGAAGCTGGCAGATTTTCTCGAATCAATGTCTCAAAAAAAGCAGGAACCTCCCGACGCGCGGATTGGCGAACTCCGTGATTGAAAAGGAAATAGTCGTTCTCGTCCACGGTGATGGCATCAAAGCGATCCAGTTCCATCCATTGACTGGCGAACCCCTCAAAGAACGCCGCAGCTTTGCGATGATCCAGCAAGCGATCGACCTGAGTGTGAAGCACGTCAGGCTGAAGCAGCGATCCGTCAGCCGCGCAGCGATAGAGTTCTTCGTCGGGCGGTCCACTCCAGAGAAAATAGGAAAGCCGAATCGCCAGCTCTCTATCGGTCAGCTTTGTCTTCTTCGCTACAGCATCGGCTTCATTGATAAACAGAAACCCTGACGAGGCGAGGACAACAGCTAACACTTCCTGCATGGCCGCATCAAACTCCGCCCCCTCTTTGCGTCCTTCGTGAAACAAAGTGACTAAGCTATCGATATACTCCGGTCCGGGATCGCGATGACGAAAGGCCTCATGAACGAAGGCTTTGATCATCGCTGGCGCATCGCTATCCTTTCGGTTGAGTTTCGGGCTCTTTCCGGACTCGGTCGCTGGGTAAAAAACCTTGCTGAAGCCGGACGTCTCTTCATGGTAAAACGGCCCTTCAAACTCGATCCAATCGATCCAAAGCGATGGTGGATCGCCCTCAACACCCAGCTTGTTGAAATACCCTCGAATGTTGGAACGATTTTCCGCCACCTGAAACGCAAAAGCTTCTCCATATCTCGCTTGAATCGAGGTCTCCACGATTTCGGGAACCTCTGGAGAACCTTTAAGCTTCAGGACCTCACGAACTTGGCTGTTACCTGTAATTTTGATGAATTTGCGGATCTCCGGCGGATCTCCAACGATTCCTCCCCGAACCCGGACCTTATAGTAACCTCTGGGATCCGCGGAATTGACCCTGACAGATATCCTTTCGGCCGGGGTGTTGTTGATGCCAACTCCGGTAAAATAGACTCCAGTTTCCGCAAACGGATGTTCAAGGTAGGTTGTCTGAGCCCGATTTTTTGAAGCATACCGGCTGAAAAAGATCTTCGCCTCACCTTCATCCTTGAAACCTATTTCCTCCCAGGTTTTACCATCCTCTTTCATCGCCATTTTTCTGTCTGCTTTAGCGACCGTCTCATTCAGCAGTTTGGTGAGCGAAGCGGCAGGGTCAAATCGGTAGGTTTTGGGTTGGCGACGGGGTGAACCTGAGTATCGAAACCCTACCCCGGCAATGTTTCGTCCCAACTCCAGGTATCGATCAAAATGCGAAGAGGTGAAAAACTGATGGTCACCCACGGTGTCGAATAGCTCAGATTCAGCGTCATCAGGGGCTAAATGGGGGACGACTCCAAAACCGAACAGAGACTCGATCGAATGGTTGTATTCCCGTCGGTTCAGCCGTCGCATCGCGATTTCACCACCCTGGTCAGTGAGCCTTTTCCGCGCACGAACCAACGAGTTGGTCAAGATCCCTAGAGCTTTGCTAAGTTCCTCATCCGTTGGTTGAGGCTCATCTTCAGGAGGCATTTCGGCCCCGTTGAGAACATCCAAGACGTCCTGCCATCGCTGCGCCTCGTCATTCGTTTTGATTCTCCAGGAAACTTCATCGAAACGCACATCACCTTTCTGTTTTTCAGGACCATGGCAGCGGATACAATGCTCCTTGAGGAATGGCTCAAGCCGGGCCTTAGGCAATGGCGTCGTCGCGGCATCCTGTCCACGGACAGAAAAGAAGACGCCTGATAAAAAGCTAACAAGAATGATGAAATTCGTGGTCTTTCTTTTCAACATGAGACAGTCAATCATCGTCGCTGGGGCGACGTGCTGTTTGGCAAATCAATCGCCAAAATGTTCATTCTTCGAATGATAGATCTTTCGTTAGCCCATCGAGGATCTGTGGGCTCATCGAAACACCCTTCATTGGTTCATTGATGCTACTTCAAGGCACCTTCCGGCTTCCCGTTCGTCGTCAGCACATGCACTTCGTGAGCGCGTGCTTTTGGATGAAAGAATTCCCAGACGACTTCCTTGTCCGGGGTTACCTCAAAGAGCTTCGGTTGGTTCGGATTCTTCTGACCGTAGCTACAAATAATGGTGTTGCCATTGGCGAGGCGTTGCCCACCGCAGGGATCGGCGAATCGGCCGCCGACATCATCGTTGGTGACTTTCCAAGCGACGTTGCCATCCGCATCGAATTCGACCGTTTTGTTTCCGTTCGTCAGATTCACGAGGGTGCGGCCATTTTCAAGACGAATCGCGGTGAAGGGCCAGTTCCTTGCCTCTCGTCCGCCGAGTTCTTCGAGGTCGGTTTTGATCTCTCTGACAATCGTGCCATCGGGTTGATATTCCTTCACCTTGAAGGCGAGAAGATGCGGAACGAGGTAATTTCCGTTCGGCAACTTCCGGGCCATGCGGGTTTGCATGTGCGCGTTGTCCGTTTCCGGCTGAAGCGGGACTTCGACCGCGATTTTGCCTTCGGGGGTCACTTCGAGAAGACGAGGTTTCACGCCGCGCTCGACGACTAACGTGTTTCCATTTTCCAACCGGACCGCCGTGCCGAGTTCCTTGTTTTCGGGGGCGAGCTGGTAACTCCAGACGACTTCGCCATCCATGGTGATCTCTTGCGCCTTGTTGCTGATCGAAGCCAGGACATTGCCGTTTTCCAGAACGAAGGCGTCACGAGCTTTGCCGGCTCGTTGCCATTTCACCTGGCCATCTTCGCCCACCAGAACGGTTGGGTTTCCGGCAATAAGGAACGAGTGGCGGATCCCGGTTTCCGATACCTGTTTGCCAAAAGCCGGGGCGGTCGCAGCAGCCGGTTCCTTGGCTTTCGGTTTTTCAGCCTCGGCTTGCGCGGCTGGCTTCGCCTTCATGAGATACACGAGGAGATCAGCAGCCTGTTCATCGGTTAGCGCATCGAGCAGGCCTTCCGGCATGAGACTGCGACGGATGTAGCGGGTGGAAGCGATTTCGTTTTTTGCGATCCGCCGATCCGGGAAGCCAACCTGGCGGATGACAACGGCGTTCCTATCTTCGCTTACGAAAAAGGCGTCGATGATTTCGCCGGATTTCATCTCGATCCGGAATATCCGATAGCCGGATTCCATCGCTGCATTGGGGGTGAGAATGTTGCGCAGCAAACCTTCGAGTCCCATTTCAGGAATGCCGCTGATATCAGGCCCAATTTCGCCGCCCTGACCATGGAAGACATGGCAGGAAGTGCAAAGCGCCGAGAGCAGCTTCCCGTTTTCGAGATTTCCGCCTTTGCGGCCCAGTTCCATGTATTTCGCGAACTTGGCGTCGAGAGCTTCGGCCTCTTCGATCGTCAGCAACGGCGGGAGGTCAGTGGTGCGCGCAATGCGAGCGCCTTTTCCCGGTTGGCCCCAGTTCTCCTTACCGCCCGGATTGTAAAACACGAGATCCTTGGGTTGGTCAGACTTCGCGAAACTGCGGTCGAAGTTCTGGCGGATTTCCTGAGGCGTGCGTTCGCGATTCCAGACGCGGAACTCGTTCAGCGCTCCTTTCGTGCCTCCTGTTTTGCGCGTGGAATAACCAATTCGAAGGCCAGAAAACGCGACGGAGGCTTTCTTCTGGCCTACCGCGTCCAGCTCGCCATCCGTGTAGATTTTGATCACGCCGTTGGCATCGCGGGTTACAGCAAGGTGCGTCCAGAGATCGGGCGCCATCGGTTTGGTGGAAACGACGATATCGCGGAGCGGGCCGGCCCAGACGCGGAACATTGAGCCGTGAAAGTTGAGATCGAGAACCCCGTCGGCGCCGAGGATGCTGTCCTCACCAGAGATGTTTTGATCGAGCCGAACCCAGGTTTCCACGGTGAAGGGCCCTTCGAGATCGATGGTGGCTCCCGCGGCTGCCGTATCACTGCCGTTGAGAAGAAGAATCTCCCCAAAGACATGATCGAGGGAATCCATCAGGGTGGCCAATTCGGGTTCGCCTTCGAGCACCGTGGCCATTCGTTCGGTGATGGTGACGTTGAGATCTTCAGCAGGAATTTTCTGATCCGAAAGAACCGTGACGAGGGCGCGTGCTCCCTGCTTCGAGGATGAGAGGCCTGTCAGGGCATTGCGACGCTGGCTCAGATTGAGATCGGGATAGAGTTCCAGCAGTTTCGCGGCGGCGCCCGGAGAGGGGGAGGCAGTAAGGGCTGAAAGTGCCGCTTCACGAAGGGCGGCGTCCTCGGTTGCCGAGGTTGCCAACGAGGCGAAGAGATCGATTTCGGTGCTGCGAAGCTCGCGGAGGGCACCCAGAGCTGCAACACGAGCGGCGGACGAAGCCGCTTCTTTCTTGGCAAAGGCGACAATGTCAGGCTCAAGAGCGGTTAGGGAGAAAGCTCCCGCCAGTTCAAGGCCCGTCGCCGCAGCTTCTCCATCCCCCTCAAGGAGCGACTTGGCTGCTTTTGTCAGCAGCGGGGCGATCTTCTTGGGATCGAGGCTGGTTCTTCGGGCCAGCAGTTGCTGAGAAACTTCGGCCCGTGACGCAGGTTTGGCGAGCAGGGATGCCAAGGCTTCGCCAGCTCCGGGCGCGTTGGGGTATTCAGCCAGTCTGAGCAACTCTTCGGTGTTTGGCGCGCGGTCCAGCTGTGGAAGCAAGGCCGCAACGCGAGAGGCGCTTTTCCCGGGCGGCAGCGCAAGTGCCGCGAGGATGCGGCCCTCAATGGGGAGATTGGACGCCGCTTCCGAATCGAGGAACGCGGCGACTTCTTCTGGGTGACGTTCGAGGAAGAAGCGGACCAGAAAGCGTTCAAATTCACGGTCGTAGGCTTCGCCGGCGGGGATCGGATGGTTGGTTCGAGAGCCAATGACGGTCGGGCCATCGGGAATCGAAGGTTTCACCGATGCGATTACGTTCGGAAGGATCTCAGCGGCATCGGCGGGAAGCAGTCTTCCCAGAGTCGTCAGCGCAGCGAAACGCACTTCCGGGTCGGCATCTTCGACGAGCGCCGTCGCGAGGGTGGGGAACCTTGCAAGCTCACGCCGCACGTTTCGGTTCTTCGAGCCGAGTAAGGATTTTGCTGCTGCTGCTCCGGATTCGCCGAGAATCCACAACGCCTGGATGCGTTCGGCGTCCGAAACCTCTCCAGAAGCCAACGTGGCTTCCATTGCTTTCGCGATCGCCGGGTCATCACGGTCGGCCAGCGTTTGCCAAGCGAGATGAGCACGCGCGGTCGGCTTTTTGCCCAGCATCGCGATCAGTTCGTCATTCCCCAACGTGGTGAAATCGGGAATATCGAGGGCTCCCTTAATGGGCTTCACCCGCCAAATCCGGCCTCGCGTTTTGTCACGGTCAGGGTGATTCCGTGGAACTTCGTTGTGGGAAATGATCTTGTTGTACCAATCGACAATATAGATACATCCATCCGGGCCTTGTGTCAGAGCAATGGGGCGAAAGAATGGATCGTCGCATTCCACCAAGTCAGGAATTTTTTCCAACTCCCAGCCTGGTCCATCACGATGCATCCCGAGGGTCTGCACCTTTGAAATGATCGGGTTGGCGACGAGCATGGAGAGATCGGCCTCGGCATTGGCTGAAGGGCCATTTTCCAAAAGCGAGAGACCACTCAGGCTGGTGCCGCCCATGCGGAACTCGGTGGCTGGAGGAAAGGACGGTTGGTAGGTTTTCTTAAAGGCCTTCATCCCACCCGGGTAGTAGGCGAACTCGTGAAACGGCATCACCGGGTAACCAAAATCGTTCGCTTCCTGGATGAAAGCTTCGCCCTCCCCGGTGAGCGCAAACCCCCAGATGTTGTTGGGGCCAAAGGTGGTGACTTCGAACTCGCTGCCGTTGGGACGAACGCGGGCCATCGAGCATTTGGGCCAGGGAACGGACTCTTGTTCGCCTGGTCGCTTCACGTTGCTGTTGTTAAAGAGCCCTTGAGCCATCCAGATCCAACCGCCGGGGGCGCGGGTGAACTGGTGAGGAAACAGGTGGCTGTCCTGGATCCCCATTCCGGTGAGGATGACCTCGCGCTGGTCGGATTTGCCGTCGCCGTCAGTATCCGTGAGAAGGACGAGGTCGGGGCCGTGGAGGACGTAGGCCGAATCGCCCTTGCCCCAGGGAAGGATGCCGAGCGGCATTGCCAGGCCATCGGCGAAAACCGTGTGATTGGTGAGACCGCCCTCGGGCAGATCGGCGAGCGACTCGCGTGGGAAGACCAAAATTTTGTCGCGGGCGTGCCGCTTGTAGAGCGCCTCGGCCACCGCTTTGTTCTCATTCGCATCGACCGGATACTCCAGCGCGGTCTGCGTCCAAAGCCGACCTTGTTGATCGAAGTAAACCGAGATGAATTTGCCGATGCCCTCGCTTTCCTGCGCCACTAGCTCAATCTCATACCCTTCGGGCACCTGAAAATGCTTGAGTTGCTCCGTCGCGGGCATCGGGTCGCCTTCGACGTTGTTGTAGCTCGTGTCTTTTCTCCCCCGGCCGGTCCAGACGTAGGGCGTCCCATCCTGATTGACAGGAGGAGCGCTCGCTGCGGGCGCCGCTTTCGCGTTGGCTTTCCGAGGCGGCTTCTTGGAGTTGACTTTCGCCAAAGCAGCCTCAACCCCGCCGAGCGATTCCCAGGTCGGCGCATCCGGCGTCGGAGGCAGTTCGCGAACCGTCACCTCCTTGAACTGGACCATGACATGCCCTCCCTTGTGGATCTGCGGAGCAATCACCCCATTCAGCGGAATGTCCGGGTTTTCTTCGGTGTAGTCAGTCGCCTTGATCTCATTGATCCACACCTGAATCCGGGGACCCTCAGCGAGGATGCGGTAGTCATTCCAACCAAACGTATCGACGCCTTTCAGAAGCGCCTCCTCATCGACCGGTGTGGGATAAATCAGCCGACGCCGATGTTCGTCATAAATCTTGCCGAACCATCCTTTTCCACAATCGATCTGGTAACCAGCAACGCTGCCATTCGCCAGTCGGGCGCTCCGAATTTGGATCCCGCTGTTGACCTGACCGGTTGCCAGATCGCCCGAGCACTTGATCTTCAGGGTCAGTTCGAAATTCGCGTAGCTCTTCTTCGTGCTAATGAACTCGTTTCTGGGAAACTTGGCGTTGTGAGAGCCTGCTGTGATTGCGCCGTCTTCAACTCGCCAGATTCCTTCGGTGAACTCCCATCCGTTCAGTGTCTCGCCGTCGAAGAGAGAGATTCGATCGGCCGGCACCTGTTGGGAGAGCACGGTTGAAGGGAGCACGCCCAAAAGGGCACTAGCAAGGAAGAGGGAACGTAGATTCGTCATGAGGGCGAATAAACCTGTGAGAGGAAGGCGAAAGCGCCATGGTTCAAATCCACATCTGAATTTCATGAAACGAAGAAATTGATTTGCATTCGGTAAGGCGAAGCCCGGGCTTTTTTTGAAGTCTTCGAGAAACTATCCCCTGCGGAGGGAGTTTAGAAAAGCATGAAAGTAAGCTTGCTGTGCTCATTGATTGTTTTGTCGCTTGGCATCAATTCCATGGCTCAAAACCGAGCGATTGATATTGCTCCCTCGCCCCAAGCGGTTGGAGAACCGGGAGTCATGTGGTACACGACCTGGAAAACGGCGCTGGACGAAGCAAAGCGATCCAATCGTCCCATCTTTTTTATGTCGGCAGCAGCCACCTGCTCGGGGATATCCGGAGTCTTCTGACCGGGCTACACCAATACGCAGAACAGTTTGTTCTCGAACCAAGAATTCATCGAAGCATCTCGCGATTTTGTCTGTGTCAGACTGGAAACCTATGAAAGCGCTGAACACGAAAAGCTGATCCGAAGCCTGCTTGGCGGAAGATATGCCAACACCGCTTTTTGCGTTCTCGCACCGGATGGGGAAACCCGGTTGACCCAAACCTCCCGATCTCCGTCGACCATCCTCGGAGCCACTGGTCGTGGTCCCAATGCTCAGGAGGGGTCGGTCAATGAGGTGATCGCGGCGATGGAAGAAATCGTCGACGAATATTCTCGTCGTGATCCCTCCGGTGCACCGATCCTGCAGGATTTTCACACGTTTCGACAGGCCCTGAATGTGGCATCGGGAGATCAGCGCCTGCTTTTCTTCGTTTCCGCAGAAGAACGCTATCAGGAAAAAGTCCAAGATCTACTCGGCCCCGTGTTTGCCGATAAGGATGTGATCGGGCGTTTTCATGTCGACTATCAAGGGGACAAAGACGACGCACACTGGGTCAAGGCAGTAACCGGCTCTTCCTCGAAACCCGGTTACTACATCATCCGGGCCGATACCTTTGGCCAGGAAGGAGAAGTCGTCGCGGCGATGCCATTGAACACCAATCTCTCGACCATTCGCAGCACCCTTTTGGCCGCGAATCGTGATTTCGCAGCGGATGAAGAACGCAAGATCTACTCCGATCACGTCCAGGAAGGACGTAAACAGGGCATCTCATTCGAGACCGAAATTCCGTTTGGGGAAGATCGCGACGGAGATGGCAAGATCGACAGTGGCGGCAAGGGGAAAGGCAAAGGAAAGGGTAAATAGCGGCCCTTGGGGCGGGCTAGGAATCAGTTCCCTTCTGAATCTACTTGAACTGCGTGAGAGGATACCGAATTGATTGGTCTCCCGACTCGTAGGTAAACAGTTCCTCTAACGGTGCGCCTAAGTGATCCTTCCATCGTCCATTCCTCATTGGCCAGGTTTTCAAAGTTCCCTTATCTTTTCAGTAGCCCGATCTTGGTTACATCGATCGGAACGATGCCCAGTTTCAAGGCGGGCGAGTTGGGCTTGAAACGAAAGTCGCCGTTCTCTGGATCCACGAACAGTGGGTCCGTCGCCATGCTGTTCGCGTCGATTCCCTCACGTCTCCCCTTTTTGACCACCGCTCGGCTCACCACCGGATTTCCGGCGCAGAAGTAGAGATTGAAGTCCGTGTCCGCTTCCTTGGCAAAAGCCGCAGGGAGTCTCGGGTTCCGTCCCTGGTCGAAGAAGACTGCCTTCTCACCCGGATGATAGAGGATATTTCGCTGGATGACACCACCGGTCATCGGTCCCTCACGGAGTTTGATGTAAGCGGGGGGCAGCGTCTTCCCTTTGTGGACCGGTTCGATCAAATCGGCGATGATATTGTTCACCGCGTGATTGTTCAGCTTCACCTGAATGCCTTGGGAAACGCATCGATAGATCAAATTCTCCGCAATGAGCGTATCGCGTTGTCCGCCGTCGGTGCGAATGGCTGACTGCAGAGCCACCGGGGAGATGAGATGATGAATATAGTTCCGGCGAATGATATTCCCGGTCCCAGCGCCACGAATATAGATGCCGTTGCCATCGCCAAGCTGTTCCATCGCGTGGTGGATCTCGTTATATTCGACAAGGTTGTCATGGGAATGAAGGAACGGCCTCACGTCCTCCAGAGTTCGTTGCCCTTTTTGGGTGCCTACTTCCTGCCAACGGATCGTTCGCGACAATTCCCGGGCGTTGCTCTGTTTCGAAAAGAAATCCGTCATCACACCGGAAACGATGATCCCAGAATACGGTGTGTTGTGAATCAGGTTGTTGGCGACACGGTTTTCGCCGCTTTGCCAAAGGAAGATACCGGGCGAATGGGAGTAGATTTCGCCGACGTTGTGGATGTGATTGTTGAAGACGAGGTTGTGATGATTGACGTCCTTGGTACCCGGTCCATAACCGCATAACAATATGCCTGTGCCTCCAATGTGCTCGATGTGATTATCCTTGATCTGGATATTCCGTCCCAGGAGATCGACTCGGATTGCGCCCCCACCGCTCTGTAAAAAGTGACACTGCTCAATCGCGCAATTCTCCGCGCCGCGAAGCCGAAGCAAGGCATTGGCCTTGTCATGCAGCTCCCAATCGTGCTGAAGCCCTTTGTCGTCTTTCGTCAGGCGATACGTCTCTCCGCGGGTGAAGGTGAGACCACGGAAAACCAAGTTCCGCACCGGAATGTCCGTCGGACCATCAAGATCGACCTCACCTTCCACACGGAAATATTCCTGAAGCTGCGGAACTGTGATTCCGTTAGGAGGACCATCCGCTCTCGGCCAAAGATAGAGCTTACCTTCTTCGGTATTGAGAACCCACTCGCCGGGTTCATCGAAAGCATCCATGACATTCTCCACCCAAACGGACTCGGTTCCCTTGAGATAGTGGAGTTCATCCATCGCATACGTCGCCGCGATGCCGGTCTTCGCGATCTGCTCGTTCTCGTTAACCGATGTCAGGGGTAGAATATTGACGACCCACGCGTGAAGCGGGCGAACGACCAGCTCAACATCCTTCAGGTTTGGCCAGTTCCTCAATTTACCGGCTGGGAAATGAAGTTGGATTCGCGAAGACTTTGATCGTTCTTCATCCGAGGACGGCATGACCGGAATGAAGCCTTCCGAACGCGCTCTGGGAAGACGTCCCTCGGCATCGTAGAGGGTGTGGAATCGCCCGGGAGCGCCGTTCACGTTAGGAACATCCGTCACCCAGACGTTTCCCTCTGCGGCTTTGGGCAGAAAGGGAATCGCGCCCTCCAGCTTCGTCCAGCCTCCAAGATCGACGTCTGAACTGAAAACGGGCTTCTCGTCAGGATAGGCCTCGTAGGTGACGGTGGAATCCCCTGTTCCTGAATCCTCCACCCCAAACACAACCGTCTCACTCAACCGGTAGTGCCCACCACGGATCTGGACGATGATATCGTCGTCGGCAACCTGTTGAAGTTCACGGACCGCATCGCGTGCTCGCTCCAACGTTGCGAACGGGCCATCTTTTCTCTGCGAATCTGGTTCCGCCAATTTCCCCGAAAACGTGTCGTCACCATCAACCGAAACATAAAAGTCAGCCGGTTCGGCCGTTGAAGACGACACCATTCCAACCATGAAAAGGATGATGGAGATTACCGAGTATTTCATCAGCCCCACCCAATACTCACATTTTGCCAGATCCCAACCTTCCTTTTCTCCAATTGCAGCGGAAAAGTACCGATCCCGAACCGAAGCTTGGTGCTTCAGAGCCGACGAATTGAGCCGATTGAATAAGCTCGAATCCATCAAACGCGTCCATTTTCTTCGCGAACCGGGCGGAAGATTCCCGGGTGGAAACGGCTGGTGCGGAACTTGGATCCGAATTAGCCTGCTTCATGATTCCGATGAGAAAAGAAATTCTGATGGTCGTCTGCGCGGCTGGCTTTTGGCTCAGCCGGCACCCATTCCGGATCTTATCCTGCAACTTTATATGCTAACATTCTAACCTGTGAAATTCCTGATGCTCCGCATGAACCCCAATCTCTGCGCGACAGCAACTGCTGTTCTGATGACAGGTCTCTCCGTCTCCGAAGAACCTGCCGACCCTGACATTGCCCTCAAACCGGTGCACGTTATCGTCAAGCCCTGGCGCAATCACATCCCTACGACGAAGCGTCAGGGCGTCCCCGGAATCGAGCGCACCGCGAAGGGCCGCTTGTGGGCCGTGTACGGTCGGGACGTCGAGAGTTCGCGAAACTATCAGGTGCTAACCTTCAGCGACAATGACGGCAAGTCATGGTCGGACGCGCAGCTTATGATTTTACCCCGCCAGGGCGTGCGCGCCATGTCCGCGACGAACTGGATCGATCCACTGGGGCGACTGTGGGTTTTCTGGGGGCAAGCCTTTGGAGTTCAGGACGGACGTTATGGTATCTTTGCTATTGTCAGCGATGATCCCGATGCGGATGAACCTCAGTGGACCACTCCGCGTAGGCTGGGCGACGGCATCATGCTCAACAAGCCGACGGTGCTCTCCGATGGCGACTGGCTGCTGACCTCGTCGGTATGGAAAACGGATAACAGCATTAAGGTCTACGCGTCGATCGATCAGGGCGAAAGCTTTACCCTTCGCGGCACCGCCAATATCGCCGAAGCAAAAAAACGCGGACCGGACGAGCCGATGATCATCGAGCGCAAAGACGGATCTCTGTGGATGCTGGTGCGGATGCAGGGTCTGGCCGAAACCATTTCCACCGACCGGGGCAAAACATGGGGCCCGGTGGAACGCAGTTCCATCAAGCACTGCACTTCACGCTTTTTCGTTCGCCGTCTGCAGTCAGGCAGTCTGCTACTGGTAAAGCATGGCCCGCTCGACCAGCGCGTCGGCCGCCAGCATCTCACCGCCTACGTGTCGGATGACGACGGCAAGACCTGGAGTGGAGGCTTGATGATCGACGAACGTGAGGACGTCACCTACCCCGACGGCGTACAGGCCAAGGACGGCAAAATTCACATCATCTACGATCACCAGCGCACTCCCCTCGGCGAAGTGCTGATGGCGACTTTTACCGAGGAGGATGTGCGCGCCGGCGAGCCCGTCAGTGGCAAAGTCCAGCTGCGCGGAAAAGTGGCGGGCCTACCCTCATCGAGCAAACTGATGCCCTAGTGAATCCATGAACTTCCTCAGCCTGGAAGCTAATCGCCAACCGCCATCATGAAAAACCACCACCTTCTCTGGCTCATCTGCCTGTCCATCGCACCCGCAGCAGCTGACGCCGCCTACCCATTCCTTGTCGAGAACGCCAAGTCGCACGCGGAGCAAGCGCACGCCGAACTCTGGAGCCGATTCATTGACGAACACGGCGTGATGCTCGACTTCACAGACCTCGATGGATCGGTAGACCTGCCGACACCTGAGGAGTGCCGTGCGGGAAAGCCAAACGCGTTGGGTTGGTGGTCGCCGATTGAGAACGGCGCGATGTTCACGGGTTCCTACCTGGAAATGATGGTGAACCGTTGGGAACACACCGGTGACGATGCCGACGCGGCCAAAGCGCGCCGCCTGATGAATGGGCTGTTTCTGCTCAACTCCATCAGCAGCGTGCCCGGCTTTGTCGGACGCGGGGTTTCAACCGACGGCCGTTCGCATTTTGCGATGGGGTCGGACGACCAGACGTTTCCGTGGTTCCTGGGCCTGTGGCGATTTCATCAATCCGATCTTGCCACCGACGAGGAGCGCGACCGCATCCGGCAGCACTTCGAGACAACCACCGCGGCGCTGCTCAAAAACATCTGGCGGATACCAGCTGAGGCCCCCTTCGGGACGCGGAGCAGCTTCCTCGGCTACGAGTTCGACGACACGGCGCGCAAGCTCTTTGTCCTGCGCGCGATGCTTGCGGTCACGGGTGATTCGGATTGGGAAAAGCGATACCGCAAAGCGCTCAGCGAACGCGGAGGCAAAGAGAACCTCAGTCGGCTGGAAATCGCCGAGTGCGGCATGCGCTACTGGTATTCAGCGCGGCACAACTGGACGAGCGCGTCTTCGGTGGGAGGCCTGCGCGGCTTATGGGAGATGGAACACGATCCGGAAGTGAAGGCCGCCTTCGCGCGAGGGCTGTCCGCCAGCGCGGAGCTTGCCGCCAAAAGTCTCGACCTTGCCCTGAAATATGATCCGGCGGAGATGGCCGCGTTCGATCCCGACTGGCGCTCCGCGATGCTTCCTTACTGGCGAGAACAGGCGACGCAGAAAGACGCTCTGCAAGTCGCCGACCAACAGCTGCGGGCGTTCCGAAAGGCTTCGCCGCAGCGCGATCGCGAAACCGCCTTCGTCCGCGAGCCGGCTCCCGCCGCGTGGATCGTGACACTCTGCCCCGACCCGGAAGTCGTCCGTCCTCACATCCCGGCCATCCATCGAGTCATCGCGCGGTATGATTATTCGCGGCTCTACTACAGCACGTTCTTCTGGGTTGAAGGCGCGTGGTGGCGGCTGAACGATCAGGACTTTGATCAACATTGAACCAGCTCTACGTGCATTCAAACACGGCAAAAGCCGCCTTCATGAAAAACCACTACCTTCTCTGGCTCATCTGCCTGTCTTTCGCCTCAGCAGTTGCTAACGCCGCCGATTCGTTCCTCGTCGAAAATGGCGAGGCGCCAGCTGAAATCATCATCGCGGAAACCCCGACCCGGACGCAACGGCTCGCGGCGCGGGAGCTGCAGACTTATCTCAAGAAGGTCTCGGGCGCAGATTTGCGCATCGGCTCGGAGCCTTCTAGTGACTTTTCGGTCAAACTTTACGTTGGAACGAGTTCGTTCACCGACGAATTGGGAGTCACTGCCGATGAACTTAAATACGGCGCCTACCACATCGTCTCGGGCGAGTACTGGATGGTGTTCATCGGGGACGATACCGATTTTGTGCCCATCGAGCCGTGGCCCCGGAGTAACACCGATGTCAGCAATGGCAACATGCAGGAGGCCTGGGATGCGATCACGGGAGAAAACTGGGGCTACCCGCATCGGCAGCTGCACAAACATTATTAGGGCCCTAACAAGCTGTTCGGAACACCCGAAGAACAGAAGACGGATGCAGACGGCAATATCAACATCTGGACGTTTGATGGATGCGGATCGTTCAATGCCGTCTGTGGCTATCTGCGGAGTCTGGGCGCTCGTTGGTACATGCCCGGCGAGCTGGGAGAAATACTACCGCAAATGGATTCGATTCCTCTGCCGAAGATCGACGAAACGGTGCATCCGGATTTCGTGATGCGAAATTTCCAGTTCCGGCCCGGCGGGGGTGGTCCTGATGCGATGATGTGGGGAAATCGTCTCGGAATGCGTCGCCCTTATGGCCGACAGGCCGCCCATGGCTTCCGGGACATGACCGACAACGAGCACACCATGACGAATCACCCTGAGTGGTTTGCGCTCTACGGTGATAAACGTCAAAACCAGCCCGACATCGGTAATAGTCAGCTCTGCTATTCCAACGAGGAGCTCTTCGCCGAGGCGGTTCGCTTTGCTCAGGTTCAGTTTGATCACTACGATATGGATGTCGTGTCGATCATGCCGCCGGATGGATACTCCGCCATCTGCCAATGCGATCTTTGCGAGGGCAAGGAGTCGCCGGAGTTGGGGCCGCGAGGCAATCTCTCCAACCATGTCTGGGATTTTGTGAATCGCGTTGCCAAAGAGATCGCAAAGTCTCATCCCGGCAAAATGATTTCGAACTGCGCTTACGGCACCTACACCGAACCGCCGGGCAACATCGATAAACTGGAGCCCAATGTTCAAGTCATCATCGTCGGTGGCCGGCGGCCCAATGATCCCGATCCAGAGAACATCCGCCGAATCCGGGAAGCCTGGACGAAGAAGACCGATAACCCGATCGAGATCTTTGAGAACTACCCCTTCACGGCTCGAAATTTTTACCTGCCCGTTTTCAATCCGACTGTGCTGGGCGAAGGCATCAATGCGACGAAAGGAATCTCCCGGGGAGAAGATGTCTGGTTGTCGATGGACTACAGCGAAAAGGGCGGCGGGTTGAATCACTTCATGGTGTATTTCACCGCGAGAATGTACTGGGGCGGCAAGGATCAGGTCATCGGGACCCAGCCCTCCATCGACCTGCCCTGGCATATTAACCTTTGCCGTCAACGCGTGCGCGACAGTGGAACCGAGCATTCCGCCTTTGCTCCCACGGGGACGAAGGGTTTTCATGTGCCAATGAAGTTCGGCTACTTTCACAAAGGGAAGTCCCACCAGTTCGAAGCCGATCCTTCCGTGACTGACTACCTCATCGAGAGCGACAAGGCGAAGAAGCTGATTCAAGCGAAGAAGCGCGAAGAGGCGCTCGCGATCTATCTCGCTCTTGCGGACGATGAGAAGGTCACGCCGCGACAGGAATCACTCGCGCTTGAACGGGCAGTGAATTGCGCGCGCGCGTTGAAGGATGGCGATTTGGAGAAGGAGTTGCGGGAACGGCTTGGGGCGGTTCGGAGATGAATGGAGGCCGGGGCTGGTGAAAAAGTTGGGACCGTTTGCGCGTCTGGGATCGACGGGGGAATTGTAAAACAACGAGCGGGTCCAGTCCCTCCGAATTTCATTAAAGTAGCCACTGTGAGAAAGGCGTTTTAACAGGGTATGGTCGGTGAACTAACCCTGTTTGATTACGACGGGGACGCCGATCTCTGGAAACACGATGCGAACAGTCAAGAAATGTCGCCAGACCCCTAAAAAACTCTATTCACCTCTTCAAATTCTCACCTGTCTATCGTGCCCGAAAGACTTCACTTTTGACGGTCGCTTCAATTAAGTCACAAAAACGGTAGCCTTCCGCAGGCTCGGTCTCGACTAGTCGTTCAACGATCTGCCGGTCACCGACTGACAATTTTCGCCCGGCTCCGTATTCGAGCAGTTTGGTTATCAGACATCGTGTAAAGATTTCCCGGTTTTCCAGTAAATGTTTACGGATGGAATCGGCTCCGTTTAGTTTGGTGCCATCAGGCATTTCTGAACTGGCATCAATAACTTCGCCTTGTTTACCGGTGTATTTCGCCCGCCAACCGCCGATTGCATCGTAGTTTTCCAATGATAAACCGAGCGGATCGATGTCACGGTGGCATTTGGCGCAGGATTCCAATTCGGTGTGGGCTTTGAGTGTCTCGCGCACATTGGTGGCTTTGCTGGTATCTATATCGAGCGCGGGAACGTCTTTGGGGGGCGGGGGCGGGTGTTGGCCAAACAAATTTTCCAGTACCCAGACTCCTCGCAGGATTGGTGATGACTCGACACCATCACCGGTTACAGTGAGAACTCCCGGTAAGCCGAGAATGCCCCGGCGCGCTTTGATGTGGGCTGCTTTTTCCGGATAGTCGTCGAGTAGGCTGATTCGCTCTGGCTCGGGCCAAACGAGACTTTGACGCTGTCGCGAGGCTACGGCACCCAGGTTTTTGTCGCGCTTCGGATTCAGCTCCCAAATTGCCTGCATCGCCGAGTTAGCATAGGTGAAATCGGAATCGATAAAAGTCGCGATTGGTAAATTACTTCTGAGTATTTCCCCGAAAAACATCTCGGTAGATCGGATGAATCCGTAGCGAATATTGTCGTCCCATTGGTAGCGATTGTCGCAGACATTGATCGATTTTACATCACGATTACCTAACCACTGACCTGTGAATTGCTTGATAAACTGCTGTGCCTTGGGATCGGCGAGCATTCGTTTGGTTTGTGCTGTTAGTGTTTCACTTTTGGAGAGGCTTCCTGATTTGGCTAGGTCGAGCAATTGCTGATCCGGCATCGTGCTCCAGAGAAAGTAGGACAGTCGCGAAGCCAAAGCATAGTCACTCAGCACATCGCCGCCCTCGGCTTCCCGGTAGAGAAACTCTGGAGAGCAAAGCAACCTACGAATGGCGTAGTGCCAGGCGAATTCGGGTTTGTCGACTTTCTGACCGTGGTTTAATACTGATTTGATCAGCTTTTCGGATTCGGCATCTGTCAAAGGGCGGCGAAAGGCCCGCTTGGCCAACGGGAGTAACTTTCTCTCAAGTTCACTGCGACTCAGTTTTGGAGGCCATTCGTCAAAGAACTCCACCACACGCGGCGGGACCGCGACCGGTCCGTCGATCTTCATTCCGCGAAGCTCAACCGTGGGTTCTTTGCGCTTGATGAGGCGTTTCAGCTCACCGCTGATCTGGCTGCGGTTCTGGTCACTGACTTGGTAGGCATCGTTCGGCAAACGGTTAGCGCAATAGATATGAAGCGTCTCGCCCGCCTCGACAGGGACATCACATTCCACCCAGGCGGGTTCACCGTTGGGAATTTCGATTTCAGCGACTTTTGTCGCCCGGTCGATCCGGTAGCGTTTTGGCAGTTGTTCCTCTGTCGGGTCAAAGGTATAGAAGGCGAGCCGGAGTGGTTTGCCGTCGGCTCCGGTTTTTGACTGAGCGTTAGCCAGGAGGTTTACCTGATACACGCCGGAGGAAGGCGCGATGAATTGGGAATCCCATAGACCACCCACCCAACCGGAATGATTGAATCCGGTGAACTGCAAATATTCTTTGCTTTTGCCGCCAAACCATCGCCGAGTCTCGTCCCCACCGATGGTTTCTGTGGTGAGGCGGGAACTGTAACGGAGGTAATTTGGCAGCGGCACAAGTCGATCGGCGAGATTGGTTGCTGTTTCGTGGTAGGCATCCATCACTGCGGGGGATAGGAACAGGCCTGCTGGCATAGTATCGAACTCTTCACTGGAGGCATCTTCAGGGAACGAAAGCGGGAGTTTAACATTTCGGATGCCGAAAAGGTCGCGAACCGTATTGTGGTATTCGATTCGGTTGAGTCGGCGCACAGGTGTTCCGCCGACCTTCGCAGATTGATCCGCTGCTGCGAAAGAGGCGTCCAAATGCGAAAGGAACGATTTTATACTTTCGGAGTCAGGGTGTTGCTTCGCCTTTCTGGGAGGCATGTCGCCATCGGCTACGTAGTCGTAGACCAGTGACCACTGTTCACGGGTATGGGTTTCGGTCAGCGCCCATTGGAGCGTATCGATGCGAAAGTCACCTTTTTCCTCGGTCGCGTTGTGGCAGGAATTGCAGAATTGTTTGGTGAATTGGGTGATCGAATCGGGTGTGGGGTCGGCGGCGAATGCGTAGTTGGTGAGCGTGAGAAAAGTAAGGAATATTAGAGTGCACCCCAGCTTCGGTTTCCGATGTGTGCTTCGGAGATGGGATGTCTCCGGTATGAGGCACGCCGGCATTTGAGTGTTCCCTCTACTGTCGTCGACGCAAAAAGTAGAAAAGGGTCTCCGGACCCGCTGCGACGCAACTGTCAAGGCCTGCCGCCTTCCGTCGCTATCGCTATGGCGGACAGACCGGGTGCGGAGACCCGGCTCTCCATTACTTCGCTCGATGATGAGGGCACCTTTTGCGTCCACATCTGCACAGTCGTGAAGCTTACAGGGGACATTCGGGAGCAGGGGGATTTGCGATATTGAACTTCCCGTTGGATGGGAATTCCTGATAAGTATGGCTTCGGCGTCGTGGTTAATCATAGTAACGGTCCGTTTAGGTTCCACTGGCTGGTCGCGAAACTATCCATCTCAAAGCCCAGCTTTTGCAGTACGGTGACGTAGACGTCGCAGGCCATTTCATTTTTGTGTTCCCGGTCCTGGCCACAGCTGATATGCCGCTTGTGTCGATAGCCTCCTCCGGCAATCATGAGAGGGAAATCCACCCGGCGATGTTTCGAAGCATCAGCCAGGGCACTGCCGATAAGTATCGTGGTATTATCCAGCATATTAGAACCATCAACATCGGTCGTTTCGTTGAGTGCCCTCATACACCGGGCTGCGCCGGCCATATGAGCCGTCTCGATGGCGACCAGATCGTCGATTTTGTCTTTTCTATTTCCGTGGTGGGATAAATTATGATACCCGGCAGTCATCAAGTTGCCATTTAGCACGAGTGCTCCGTCGGCCAGTGGAATCGTCAGGGAGAAGACCCGGCAGGCATCGTTTCTAATTGCCAGGGCCATCATGTCCCACATCAGATCTTCGTTTTGGATCATCATCGAATGAGCGATGTTTTCAGCTTCGGGTAGAGAAAAGCTGGCGTCCGGTTTTGCAAAAGGCTCGCCCAACCAATCGCGACGGCGGGACAGTTTTTTTTCTACCTCCCGAACGCTGTGAAAGTATTCATCGAGCTTGTCTTTATCCGTTTGACCGATTCGGTTTGCCAGACTTTTGGCGTCATCGGTGACTTCGTCCAGCAAGCTTCTTCCTGATTCGAGCAGATATTGCTGACGCTCCAGGTCAACTGTTTTTCCGCCAAACACTTTAGCAAACAAAACACTGGGACGGATGATTGGCGGTAGCGGGATACCATGTTTATTGAGTGAAACCGGAGCATTGTTGCGTTGCTCACCAGCACAAAGCTGTAACGACTCGTATCGAGAGCCGACTCCCAGTTTTGGAGCGACCAACTGGTCGAGTGATATGCTTTTCAGAACCTGGCCGGTAAACAGAGTATAGACCAGTGCATGGCCGTTGCCGGTTGGGCCTTTGTGATCGAGTCCCGAAATTGTTGTCAGCTTGTTTCCAACCGCAGCGTCATCGAATGGTTTGATCAATCGAGCACCTGGTTTGTCGGCGAAGAAATCCGGTTTGTGCCAACCGAGTTGAGCTCCCGCGCAGATCAATCTCTTCGGAGCTCTGGCGGCGGTTTGTCCGTGGGCCAGGGAAGGCAAAATCGGTAAGGCCAAAACGCCCTGCAGAAATTTGCGCCGATCTAGATGTATCTTCTCATTCATTTTTTTCTTTAGTTGATGGATTGGTTTTCAATTTGGGGCCGACGGTTTTTCATCAGATCTCCGATCTCAGCAATAGATAACGCTGAATTAAAAATATAAACCTCATCAAGGTCACCCCGAAAAAATTGAGAAGGCCTTGAAAAATCGGCCGCGCGCATTCCAAAGCGTACCGGTAACTCAGGGACATGCCGGCCCGCCGCTCCAGCCCAGACTGCTGTGGCGACAAACTGCTTCCGGCTGGCTGAGGTGGCTTCCAACTTGCCATCTATATAATGCTGGATGCCAGTCGCTACATCAGCTCCTAGGCCGCCGGAAAACACACTGACAACATGATGCCACTCACCGTCGCGAAGGTCGGTTGAACCGACGACATAACCGCCGTTTGCTTCCGTGCAGATCGCACCGGTGACTCCCGGTTGTGAAGACGGATTCCAGCCGAGGTGCCAGCGGGCTCCGGAAACTTCGCGTGAGCCCCAGGAGACGATAGAGTGCGCGTCAACATCCTTGGCGTCGCGGGGAATCCGCACCCAGAAAGCCACAGTTCGTGATCGTGCTCCTGCTATGCCCGGGCAATTGGTCCGAACCAAAGAATTGCCTTTGCTGCCATGGAACGATAAAGCGCCGCCAAATACGCCCGTCTGTCGATTCGGGAGTTGTCTCCCTGCTCGCTTCGAACGGAGTTCTCCGTTGTAACGGAGACTTGAAATCCCTTTTCCGTCCTCGATAAGTTCTATACCCTCTGCTTCATCAAAACTCCAATGCCAATAGCCCTTTCCTGTTTCCGACCAATTGTATCGTTCCTTGAAACGGCTTGGGCTGAATTCCTGGAAGGTTTCTCCTGGGCCCTGATCGGAAGTTCGAAAACCTGAATCGACGGTCAATTGATGAACAGTCCGATCTTCGCCTTTCTGCTCGTGCACTTCGACGGCCCCGTCCTGAATCAGAATCTCGGTTTGCTGATGCTCATCCACTGCTACGGTGAATTCCGTGCCCCGGTCAATCGCAGTCGTGTCAGGGGTATCGACGATGAACGGAACGGTAGCATTTTCCGCCATGCGAGCGGCCAGTTTTCCCCCGGTCAACAGCATCCGATTAGTGCCGATTAAATGAAATTGCGCCGGCGCTTCGACGAGAACTGATGCACCGCAGTCCATGACGATATTGGCTTTGCCGGTGACCAGTTCGTATAGACCGGGAAGCATGGCACCTCCTTCCGGTATCTGGGCCGGGCCCGCCCATTCGCAATCGCCGGTGAGGGCTAGCGTTGCCACGAATGGATCGGTTAGCTCATCACCACCCGTAGCTATTTTAGAATCTTTGTTTATCAACTGAGATACAATCAGGCCGAGAACCAATGCCGCACTGACTACGCCAACCAGCCATGTCATTCGCGGAACGGGCTTTGGTCGCCTGGATGTTGTCCCGTGCTCCCATCGGAGGCGGCCATCGAGCATACCCTGCTCGCAGAAGGATTCGAGCGCCTCTTCACTGGATGACAACATCTCGTGGAATTCCTGCTCTTCGGTGGGGGACAATTCACCGGCGAGATGCCTGTCCATTAGTTGTTCAAAGCGTAGTTCGTTCATGTCATTTCATTCATTGACGTTTCGATGCATTCGCGAAGGGCCTTTCTCAGACGATAGAATACCTGTTGAAGCGCCCCTTCCTTTTGGCCCTCCATTTTCGCCAATTCACGAACGCTGTAGCCATCAGCGTAGCGCCTGCGGATGAGATCCTGACGATCGGCGGGGAGTTTTTCCAGGCAACGGCGCAGAAATTCCTGAGCAGCCGGCTCCGCTGTGGGCTGATTGACAAAGCGATCCAGCAATTCATCACAAAGCTCGCTGTCCACCAGCAGCCAATGCGTGCGCTTTTGATTGCGCAAGTGACTCAGTACTTTGAAACGCGCTATGGCGAACGCAAACGCCCGGAAATTGGTGCCATCCTCGAAATCCGCTGCTTTTTCCCACAGCGTCAGGTTAGTTTCCTGCAACACATCATCCACCGCAGCGCTGTGAGGAACCAGCGAGCGGATAAAGGAATACAAAACCGCCTGGTGATTAGTCACCAACTGCATGTATTCCCCCGAAGGCGCGGGTGTGGATTTCTGTTCGGAATCAGCCATAGACAAGAGTCTTCACCCTCCTAATTCCAAAGGGTAGAAAAGTATTACCGGAAAACTGTCTTCTTTTGCGCGCCTAGTGCATCATCCGGAAAGTAAGAGGTGCACTTCGCGAGAGATTTGGTTCGAGTTCCAGGCGCGAAGAAGGAACGAAGCGAGCTTCGTGACTGATGAAGCAACGTAGAAATCGGGCAAAAGATCCGCGACTCCCTATTTTTGCGAGAGGAACGAGCCACCTTCTCTCTCCTTTGAGAACCAATCTAGTGTGCCGGTTAGTTTTCGGATGATGCACGTACATCATCCGAAAAGTGATAGCGATACATTACTGGTGTGGTAGATTCAAGCATGCCCGGTGCGCTTCCTCCACTTGAAATCTCGACGGAGCAACGAGACG
>CAYGQD010000053.1:29946-35841 GCA_964351855.1 uncultured Verrucomicrobiales bacterium | reverse complement strand
GGCCAGAGCCTCGTCGGCAAGATCCTCGAGGACGCCAAGAACCAGCCGGACATGCTCCCGCTCCTCTCGGACCTGCTCCTGGAACTTTACCAGATGCGGACGGCGGAAAACATCATTCCGTTCGCGGCCTATGAATCGCTCGGCGACGAAAATCGCACCGGCCTCGAAGGCGCTCTCAGCAATCGCGCCGAGAAGGAATTCGCCCGGCTCACCCCGGAACAACAGGCCACCTGCCCCGACATCCTCCACGCCCTCGTCAACGTCGAGGACGAAAGCGTCGTCCGCCGCCGCGCCAATCTCGAAGCCCTGCGCGATACCCCGCAAAAAACCGCCGTGGTCGATGCCTTCATCCTGGCGCGACTTCTCACCGCGGAAGGCGACGAAGAAAACGGCACCGCCACCGTCTCCCTCGCCCACGAGGCGCTCCTGCGAAAATGGGACCGCGTCGCCGACTGGGTCCGCGACAACCGCCAGTTCTTACGAATTCGTTCCCGGGTCGAGCAATTTCAGAAACGTTGGGAAACCCAGAACCGCCGCAACGATCTGCTCCTTTCGGACGGGTTGGATCTCCAGGAAGGCATCAGCCTGCTCAAAGACGCGTCGCAGTTGATTCAGGGCGCGGAATACGAAGCGACCCGCGACTACATCGCCCAATCGCGCGAGTTCCACGCCAAACGCGAACGCCACGCCCGCCGCCGGCGTCGCATGGCCATGTCGGCGATGAGCGTGCTCACGATTCTGGCGTTAGTTGGCGGTGTCTTTGCCTTCCTCAAGCAGCAGATCGCTCAGCAACAAACCAAGATCGCGGATAAGAAAACGGTAGAAGCGGAAGCCAACCTTCATAAAGCCCTTGCTGGCGAGGGGCGCTTTTACCTGGAATTGGCTCGAAACGAACCAACCCTGCCCGCCAAGCAATTGTTCGCGGCCAAGGCGATTTCGTTTGGTGGATATGGCCGTCCGCCTGAGGAAGAAATCGAGCAATATGCGGAAGGCACGCCGGAGTATCTGTTTTGGGTGGAACAAAATCCGCGTCGGCTGGTGAATGTTGGGGATTCGCAACGGGAGTATGAGGAAGCGGTCGTTGAGATCGAAGGAGCAGATGGCCGTTTTCGTCCGATTCTATATGGGTGGAGTTCAATCGGAGCCCAACTTTCTGGCGTCGCCAATTGTGTGGCATGGAGTCCGGACGGGACACAGATCGCGAGTGCTTACGACAATGGTACAATTCAACTTTGGAATGCGGATACCGGAAAACCAATAGGATCTCCACTGGAAGGCCATTCAGGAGCGGTCCTAAGTTTGGCATTTAGTCCCAACGGCGCTGGCCTAGCAACCATCGCGAACGACAAGACTATCCGGCTTTGGGACGCTCGAAAAGGAGTGGCGATCGGTGAGCCCTTCACTGGTCATAGCGTTTTGGTATCGCTTACAGCGGGGTTGGCCTGGAGCCCGGACGGAACCCGGTTGGCAAGTGCCTCGGATGGCGAAATTGTTCTCTGGGACGCACAACAGGGTAAACCCTTGGGGGAGCCGCTCAAAAAAGACGCAGGGTTGGTCTTAAATGTGGCCTTCAGCCCTAACGGAACCCGCCTTGCGGGGGGCCTTGAAGACGGAACGATTTGCCTGTGGGATGCCGAGAATGGAACTGCGACTGGTGCTATTGAGACCGGACATGCTAGCCCGGTCTTGAGTATAGCTTGGAGTCCGAATGGAGCTTGGATGGCAACCGCGTCTACAAAAGGTGCCGTTCAACTCTGGGATGTGAAGAGCAGCGCGGCAATCGGAGCAGCGCTGGAGGACAATTCTTCTACAGTGAATAGTCTCGCGTGGAGCCCGGATGGAAGTCGACTTGCTTGTGCATTAACGAACGGAACGATTCGACTGATCGATCCCGGCAGCGGCGACGCAATTGGTCCACCTCTGAAGGCTGCTCATTTTGGACTGTATCCAAGCATGGCATGGAGTCCGGATGGCACGCGATTGGCAAGCATTTCGGACGATGGGACAATACGGCTTTGGGACGTAGGCGGAGAGATCGTCCTTGGAGCCCCTCTAACAGGTCACATTGGTCGGGTCAATTCGGTCGCATGGAGTCCTTCGCAGGGGTTCCGCCTTGCGAGCGCATCGGGTGACACTACGATCCGGCTCTGGGATGCAAGAAACGGAGAGGAAATCGGCACACCTATGGCAGGGCACGGCGGTGGTGTGAATTGCGTGGCGTGGAGCCCAAATGGGAATCGACTAGCGAGCGCCTCCCAAGATGGAACAATCCGCCTTTGGAGTGCAAGGACTGGACAAGCGAATGGCGGCCCTTTAACTGGCCACTCCCATCGAATTAAAACCGTGGTTTGGAGCCCTGACGGGACTAAATTGGCAAGTGCTTCAGAAGATAAGACCATTCTGCTTTGGGACGCCAAAAGCGGTGACCTAATCGGTGCTCCCCTAGCGGATCACTCGGGCCGGATTAATTGTGTCGCGTGGAGTCCCAACGGAACACAGTTGGCTAGCGCTTCGGACGACAAAAGTATTTTACTCTGGGATGCGACAACCGGTGATCCGATAGGCGCTCCTCTGGTGGATCACTCAGGTCACGTCAATTGGGTGGCTTGGAGCCCGAACGGGAGACGATTGGTCAGTGCTTCAGACGATTTGACGATTAGGCTTTGGGACTTGCAAACAAGCAGGGCAATTAGTGTGCCTTTCCAAGGACACCGATCCCCAGTCACCTGCGTGGCATTTAGCCCGGATGGGAATTGGATTGCTAGCGCTTCAAAAGACGGAACAATTCGGCTTTGGAACGTTGATAGCGGGAAATTGTTGGGCGCTCCCCTAAATGCCCATTCCAAAGCTTACGCACAGCACTATCTGTCCGGCGCTGGTTGGGACAACCTAAAGGACCAATATGCCGTGATATATTCAGTGGCTTTCAGTCCCGATGGCCACTGGCTGGCTAGTGGTTCTGGAGACGGCACAGTTCGGCTCTGGGATTGGGAGACGGCGATCGCAAGCCGTGCTTACAACTTCCGTCCGGAATTTACGCACTATTTCCGAAATGGTTGGGCGCGGATCAACCCGAAGGAGCGTACTATTGATTGGGTCGTTCCCAGGGACCATCAGTCTGGGGAGAGCGATTTTGAAATGGTGAATCTGCGTCCCGGTTCGATCGGCTACCGCTTGAGTCAGGTAGATGAAGCGCCGGGTCACAAAGAACATTCCAACCGCATTCTCTTTGGAGAATTCGTCAAGCGCCGCCTCTGGAAGCAAGCTTGGGCATCCTACACGTCGTCGGTTCCGGACCAACAGAAAGAAATCGCACTGGAATTGTTCCGGGGACTCTATCTAACGGCGGCAGCTACAAATGCCCGATATCCTGCACAATGGGCACCGGCGCGACTTCAGAAGTTGCAGCGCGACCATCCCGACCTCTGCCGCAAGCAGCTGGAGGCGATGTGGCCGATCGAATGGAACCACTTCGCCACCGGCATTCTAAACTATCGCGAGAACTCGAAGGATCTCGTGCTCGAAACCCTGGCGCTGGATGCGCTCGACCGGTATCGGGAAGCGACCGGAGAGGACTTGGCATTGACCCGGGCGGTCGTGCTGTTTCGGCTGGGAAGGCAAGACGAGGCTGAGGCGCTTTTGAGCAGTCTATTTTCGGCGAAACCCGATCCCAAAGTCTATGCCGATGTTCTGCAGCGTGCCGGGAAACAGGGGCGGCAAGCCGAATTCGAGTGGCTGGCGATCGCGGGTGGTTATCGGATTGTAGATGCTCGCGTTTTCACGGTGGCGGGTTGGTATTGGCTGGCGTTCGCGGAGCCGACGAAGGCACGCGACCTTCTTTATCTGGCCACCCAAATGGAACCCCAGAACGCCGAGATCCTGGCCGGGGTCGCCGCGGCGCAATGGGCAACGAACCAGCGCGACAAGGCGCAGGAAACCTACAAGCAACTTCTCGGCCTAAACGATGAACGTTTTCAGCGCGGCAAGGAACCGGATCCGGCCTATGCGATTTACGACCACTTGGATCGCCCCCAGCCGATTGCGGCATTGACGGAGGTGCACCGTGCCGTCGAAGCTGCCTTCGAGGCCAAGATCAGCGCCCAGATTGCGCCTGGACCGGGGGAGGCCGATCCGGAATCGGCACAGCCTGCGGTGCCGCCGGAACCTGACGGGGCGGATGACCGGTAGGTTTGGTTCTGTCACGGCCCACTCGGGATCGAACGGCTTCGCTCAGCCCGAAAACGCTTGAAAGGGCGGTCGCGAAGCGCCAGCGCCCCGGGCGATGGGCCGCAGCCTGCTGGCCTCCCACCGCACAATTTGTTGGCGCTGGCGGGTGAAGGCTCGATCGCGTTCTTCCTCCTCAGTCGGCACGCGCACGATGCCCGGGAGGGAAGACAGGACCCCTCCCCCGTCTTGGGCCTTGCGGTCCGGCCCCGGATGAAGCGGTCCAGCCGCTGGCAGAGCGCCAGGGCATCAAGGCGGTCGTCCTTCACGCCCTTGCCGCGCTCATCCCAGTCCTGGGGTGGGACGACGTAGTCGATTACGCCCATCTCCGTGAGGCGACGATGAAGTTGGTAGCCGAGGGCTCCGGCGTCGTAGCAGGTGTAGACGTTGTCGGCCAGGCGCTGCTGCTTGGCCACGAAACGAAGGTTTTTGGCAGGATGCGGCTCTTGCTCCGCCTGACAACCCCACGCCATCTCTCAGTTGCGAGGCTGAGGCAATCGACAGGCGCGCGACGGCGGCCGCGCCACGGGCGGATTACTGGATAACATCGCGGCGACCGGTATCGGAAGGGTTCATTGCCGATTTTAGTCTCGCTGAAGGGCGTGTTGCTGGAAGGTGCTTTGTCAGTCGTTCAATCACGGAAGTATCCAAGCGACTCAAATTCTCTCAATGGCGACGTGTTCCCAATCGGCGCCCGGATCTTCCCGGTCTTCTTCCATCTCACACTTTCTCGCCTGCCGGCGCCACTTCCCCGGGCTTACCCCAAATCGCCGCCGAAACACATCCCCCAGATACTCCTGATGCCGAAACCCGCAGCGCTCCGCGATGTCCGCCAACGTCAAATCCGAGGTCTCGATCAAGAGTCGCGCCCGGCGCAGGCGCAGCTCGGTGAGGTAGTCGCGAATCGTCTGGCCCATGGCGGCTCGGAACCGTTTCTGGAACAAGGTCCGCGACACGCCGGCGGCCCGAGCGATCGTCCCGTTCGTGATCGGCTCGGAGAAATGCTCGCGGACGAAACGCGCGCCCTGTGCGACGACCGGATCGGCAATCGCCCGCGTGTCGCTCGAACCTCGGCTGACCACCCCCGTTGGACGGACCAGAAGCGGTTTGGCGGGGGCGCGCTCGCCCCGCATCAGCCGGTCAAGCAGGCGAGCCGCCTCGAATCCGGCGCGGAAGTGTCCCGCGCGAATGCTGGAGAGCGGCGGGGTGCTGATTTCACAGAGTGGGATGTCGTTGTCCACGCTGATGACCGCGACTTGCTCCGGCACGGCCAAATCCTCCGCGCGGCAACTTTCCAGCAGGAGCAAACCGCGTTGGTCGCTGGCGACAAAGACGCCGACCGGTTTCGGCAAGTCCCGGAGCCAGGTGCGAAGCTCGGCGTTGACCTTCTTCGCCTCCCGATCGTCACGACCGTGTTCAAACACGGCGACCGGGCGGCCGCAAGCCTGTCTGAAACCTTCACGCCGCCGATCCGACCAGTTCTCGCCCGCGATTCCGAAGAAGGCGTAGTTGTCGAATTCCCGCTCCGCCAAATGCTGCGCCGCCTCCGCCGCGACGAGCCCGTCATCGACATGAACTAACGGAAACCCGGTCCCCTCAACCACGCCGAGCACATCGATCACCGGAACCGGCAACTGCCGGAGTGCCGCGGCCAGTTCCGCCGTCTGAACG
>CAYGQD010000053.1:0-29936 GCA_964351855.1 uncultured Verrucomicrobiales bacterium | reverse complement strand
GTCTGAACGCGCGCGATGACGCCGTCGCCGTTCCAGTCATGCAGCCAATCCGGCGTGGCGTCTTCGAGGCCGCGAGCCACGTGAACCAGTTGCCAACGGTCCGATTCGTGGGCATAACGGGCAATTCCACGAAGGATCTCCCGGCCGGAGCCGAGCGAAGTTTCCACAAGAAGGGCGATGCGTTTACGGGTCATCAATGAGGAGTCCGAATTCTACAAAAGTTTGCCCTGATTCTATGGGGAGTGGACTTGTTTTTCGGGTCCGTTGCGACTTGTTGCCTCTCTACGACCAAGTTTCAATCCGTCATGCAACCCGAAAACCTCCGAATCACCGCGCTTGTTCTTGCGAGCGTCTCGCTCGCTTCCGCTGGAACCGGCTACCCGCTCAAACCGGTTTCCTACAACCATGTGGAGATGACGAGCGATTTCTGGCGCCCGCGCATGATCACGCAACGGGAAACGCTCGTGCCGTGGGCGTTCGAGCGGACGCAATCCGGAGTCGAACACCTCCAAGCCGCTGCTGATTTTCTGGATGGAAAGAACGTCGAGGATCACCGGGCGCACCGCTTCATCGACTCCGATCTCTACAAGGTCATGGAGGGCGCAGCATATTTGCTGCAACTGGAGCGCGATCCCGAATTGGAGGCGAAGATGGACGAGATCATCGCGGTGATTGGCGCGGCTCAGGAACCGAACGGCTATCTCTATCCCTCACACACCATCAAAGTGGGCTCGGCGAAGAGCATGATGGGCGACCAGCCGTATTCGTTCGTCGTTCACAGCCACGAGCTTTATAACATGGGGCATCTCTATGAAGCGGCCGTGGCCTATTACGAAACGACCGGCAAAGAGGCGCTGCTGAAGATCGCCGAGAAGAACGCGCAGCATGTCAACAAGGTCTTTTTTGAAGGCGATCCACAGTATCATCAGGGCAAGCCGATCCGGCAGGCGCCGGGACATCAGGAGCCGGAACTCGCGCTGGTGAAACTCTATCGCGTGACCGGCAACCAGCTTTACCTGGACATGGCGCGGAAGTTTCTCGAAATCCGCGGAGTGACCTACGTGCCCGATGGCGAGGGTGTGATGTCGCCCACTTACGCGCAGCAACACAAACCCGTGAAGCAACAGGGCGAGGCCGTCGGCCATGCCGTGCGCGCGACGTATCTCTACGCCGCGATGGCCGACGTCGGCGTCCTGACTGACGACAAAGGCTACGCCGAGGCGCTGGACCGCATTTGGGGCAATATCACTGACACCAAGATGCATATTACCGGCGGGCTCGGCGCGGTCCACGGGATCGAAGGGTTCGGTCCAAGCTATGAACTGCCCAACGCCCACGCCTTCAACGAAACCTGTGCCGCGGTTGGGAATGTGCTGTTCAATCACCGCATGTTTCTCCTCCACAAGGACGCCAAATACCTCGATGTGGCTGAGGTGGCCTTGCTCAACAATGTCCTGGCTGCGGTCAATCTTGAGGGGAACCGTTTTTTCTATGTTAACCCGCTCGACGCGAACGGAAAATATCCGTTCAACCATGGCAGTGCGGGCCGGGCGCCCTGGTTTGGCACCGCCTGTTGTCCCTCAAACATGGCCAGGCTGATTCCCCAGGTGCCGGGCATGACTTATGCGCATGACGAGGAGAGCCTTTTCGTGACCTTTTACGCCGAGAGCAGTGCGGAGGTCCCGGTTGGCGGGACAACGGTCCGGATCGCCCAGACAACCGCCTATCCCAACGACGGCGCCGTATCCATCCGCTTGAATCCGGCTCAACCGGCCACTTTTCGGCTTCATCTTCGGATTCCGACCTGGGCGCAGGGCAAACAGTTCGTTCCTGGCGATCTCTATCACTTCGTCGATCCGGTTGTCGCGCCGGTTACGCTGATGGTAAACGGGGAAGCGGTCGAAATCCGTCAACTGGAAAAGGGATTCGCCGTCGTTGAGCGCGAATGGAAAACCGGCGACCAGGTCAACTTGAGGATACCCATGCCGGTTCGTGTGAATCGAAGCCACCCTTCGGTCGATGCCAACGTCGATCGGATCGCCCTGACGCGCGGCCCCTTTGTGATGTGCGCGGAAGGGATCGACAACGGAGGCGTGACGCAGCGCTATTTCTTTGGCCAGACGCCGGACACCTCAGACGCAAAGATTTCGACGAGAACCATCGAGTTCGGCTCATTCCTTCAAGCGACGATTTCAGCGGACGCGGTCACGCAGGATCGTGGCGTGAATTCGGGCGCTCCGTTGGTCCTCACTCCTTACTATGCCTGGAACAACCGCGATACCGGCTCGATGACAGTCTGGTTTCCAACGAAGGCGGAGATGGCGGTCTACGATCCGAATGCCTTGCCAAAGGAAAGTGTTTTCAGCGACATCAGCGCTTCGCATACCGCGGATGAAGATACCGTCACCGCCATCGGCGACGGCCAGGCCGGCAAATGGTCGAGTGGAAACAAGGTCTCTCGCTGGACCAGCCGCGGTCAGCCCGGCAAAGAGCAGTGGGTCACAGGGCGCTTCGCCGAAACGAAGAGCCTGCGTAGCGTGGGTGTGTTCTGGATGGATCGTTGGCAAGGCGATGTGAAGTTTCCCAAAGAGTGGTCTCTCGAAATCGAACAACATGGCGAATGGAAACCGTTCGAACTCTACACGACCGACAGATACGACACGCGCGCCAATCAATACAGCGTCGTTCATCCCGCGGCGCCGACGAAAGGTGACGCGATCCGGATCAGGATGGCGCCCCGGGAAGAAACCGCGGTGGGCATTCTGGAGGTGCAGGTGCAGTTTGAAGGAGAATAGAGGCCCCGAAGGATTTGCCATGAAATACCTGAACCTTTTCCTCCTCCGACCCGTCCGTCCCCATGACGAACCGCAACCCAGCCATGGGACAGGTTCGGCCCCCCAAACCCAAAAGATGATCGGCTGGTCACGACAACTCTTGTGGGCGGGCCTTCTCGGGTTGGCTTCGTCCGCCAACTGCGAAACCGATGTCTGCGCCCGGCTCCAGCAAGAGATTCAGGGCAAAAAACACGGATTTCTCGCCGGAAACGTCACCTATTATGTCGGCGGCTTTCACGCCAGCTGGAAACCGGTCGAAGATGAGACGATCGGCCTGACGCATCCCTTTCACCACGATCTCCGCAGCCGTGGAACCGGGCTGCTGGAGAGCGAACTGGAAGGCAGCGAACATACCGGCGTAGGCAATGACTACAACGGATGGGAATTCTACAAAGACACCCGCGTTCTCTACGGCAGCGTCATTGTCCATGGCGAAACCCACCAGCATCCCGCGCCGAAGCGCATGGATTGGCGGCCGGACAAGATGGTCTGTGAATATGAAGTCGCGGGAGTCCGGATTCGAGAGGAGAAGTTCATTGGCGCCAATGATGCCGCCGCTTCGATCATCACCGCGTCAAAGCCCGTGACGCTTCGCTTCGAAGGACACAGCTTCTATGTTCGGAACAGCGTTTCCTCGACCGCGACGCTCGCTTACGACCGGGAGCAAAACGCGATTGTGATCAAAGAAGGCGGCACGACGAAGTCCCGGCCCGACCCGAATGGGGAAGATCGCGTGGGCCCGATTGTTTACCAGGGGATGACCACGGTCCTGACGGCCTCGAAGGACTTCTCGAAGACGTTGCAACTGAGTGAGGGCGAGAGAGGAGAAAGGCGCTACGTCTTCGAGATTCCCTGTGACTCGGAGGGAGTCAGGGTGTCCTGGGCAATGCACGACGAGCCTGCGCTGGCGGTGAAAGCCGCGCGGGAAATCGTGGAACAAGCTCCTGAGATGCTCGCGGCGAAGACGGCAGAGATGAATCGGGAGTTGAACGAGGAAATTCCGCGGTTCCGGTGCAGCGATCCCAAGTTTGCAGAGATTTACGACTATCTCTGGGCGATTTATCTGATGTATTACATTGATGTCCAGAAGGGCTGGGAAATGGAGAATCACACCCAGACCGCGGTGAACAATTTTCTCGGGATGCATCGCTACGACGCCTGTTTCCAGATCAAAGCCGGCGCCTGGATGGCCGACAAACCGCGTTATGCCTATGGCAACGTCCTGACCTGGAAGCATCTGGTCGAAAACGGCCGCTATCGCGAGACTCCCAACGGCCAGATCCTGCTTTCGGACAACAAAGGGATCGGCTGGCATTCCGGCGCCTACGGCGGCGAGCTGCCCGAGCACGTTCTCGGAGCCTGGCAGATCTACCAACAAAGCGGCGATGTCGATTTCTTGCGCGAGTGCTATGAAGGTTATTTTCGCAAGGTGTTTTGGAACCGGATCGGCGTCTTTGCGATGAATAGCTTTGAGGTGGCGGATGTTCTGGAAGAAATGGCGCGGTTGACCGGCCACGCGGAAGATGTCGAACATTGGCAGGCCATCGAGCGCCGCGATCCCGGCCACATTCGGTTGATGTTCGATCAACGTTGGGAAGCCAACGGCCATGAAAACTACTTTGCGGGGCCGAAGGACGGCATGCTGATGACGAATGCGTTTTGGGCGATGCGCTCGCCATATTTTCCGCGCGAATATGCCGAGCAAATGGTGGCGGCGTGGGCGCTGGACCGGGAAAAGGGGTTCTACGGCGAGTTTTTTCCGTTGGCGATGTCGCAGCAGTCGATGAAAGCGTTTGCGACCCGTGTCGACCACGCCTTCGGCTACACCCCGGACACGGCGTATTTCACACTCGACGGGATGTTTCGCCAGGGCCTGGCGAAAACGGCCTCGGAACTGACGCTCAATCACCTGGAGAACTACAACTATCACCAGGAATGGGGCCTTCCCGTCGCGCCGGAAGCTTACGAGCGGGATTTGACCTTGTTTGGCGATCAATATTCCAATTTCAACGCCGGGAAGATTCTCCTGTTTTTGGAGGGCCTGGCAGGAATTTCGTATTCGATTCCCGGCAACACCTTTCGGGTTCGCGATGCGATGCCAACGGTTTGGGATTGGATGGAACTGGAAATCCCGATTCGAGGTCACGATCAAAAGGAAACGGTTTGGACCCGCGTGCGGATCGAGCGCGCTGAATCCGCCGCCGGAATTACCAAAACGGTATCCGTGAAGAATTGCCCGCTGCGCGTCACCCTGGAGCCGTGGCTGGAAGGGCGGGAGACCGGTTCCGAACTGAAATTCGGCGGCGCCACCGCGGAGGAAATCGAACCTTCCAGGCCAGGCTTCGCCGCTTTCGAATTCCCGGATCGAACTCCGGACTGTTCTCTGTCGCTCCCGTTAGCAAACCGCAATTAAAAATCGAAGAGAAATGATTCGCTATCGCCTTAGTTTCTTGCTGCTGGGCGCCGCCGCATCGCTTGCCGCGGGCGAAATTAAGCCTAACATCATTTTCGTCCTCGCCGATGACCTGGGATGGGCTGAGCTTGGGTGTTATGGCAATCGTTTCAATGAAACGCCGCATCTCGACAAACTGGCGGACGAAGGCATGCGTTTTACCGACGCCTACGCCGCCGCGCCGGTCTGCTCGCCCTACCGCGCTGCCCTGTTGACCGGCCAACATCCGGCTCGTGTCGGGATTCTCGATTACCTGCGCCCGAATTCCGCGAACGCTCTTTCGACCCGTCACGTGACGCTGCCGGAAGGGCTCCGGCAAAACGGTTACGCGACCGGGATGGCCGGGAAGTGGCACCTGACCGGATACAAACATCACGACGCCGAGTTCGAGCTCCGCCCCACCGATCACGGTTTCGGCTGGAATACCGGCAGCGAGGTGAAAGGGGTGGGCAACGGAGCGAATTTCTGGCCCTATATCTTTCGGGATCAGCCCATCCGGTGGATTGATCTTGAGGAAAACCGGTTGGGCGACGATGAGTATCTCAGCGACCGCCTGAACCTGGAGGCGGTGGATTTTATCGCGCGAAATCGCGACAAGCCCTTCTTTCTTTACCTCAGCCACTATGCCCCGCATACCATTTTGAATGGCCGTGCCGACTTGGTGGAAAAATACCGGAAGAAACATCCACCGGGGAAATCCGGCCGGGCGAGTTGCTATCTCTGTGAGGACGCCGGGCTGGGCAAGGGCGATCCGGGAAATCATTGGGCAGTCGACCACAACCCGCACCTGGCGGCGATGTTAGAGTCGATCGATGACGGAATTGGCAAGATCGCGGCGAAGCTAAAAGAATTGGGGATCGCGGAGAACACGATCCTGATCTTCACCAGCGACAACGGCGGTGAAACCAACGTGACCTCAAACGCGCCCCTGCGCGGCGGCAAGAGCGAGCTTTACGAAGGCGGAATTCGCGTGCCACTGATCGTGCGCTGGCCGAAAGAAATTCCCGCCGGGACCGTTTGCCAACAGCCCACTCAGAATGTGGACTTCTACCCGACTCTCCTCGCCGCCGCGCAGATCGACCCGGACCCGACCCAGACGCTGGACGGCGTTTCAACGCTCGAAACCTGGAAAAACCCGGCGACGGCGATCTCGCGCGATTTCCTCGCCTGGCATTATCCGCTCGACCGGCCGCACTTCCTCGGCGGCATCTCAGGCGGCGCGATCCGGGCCGGCGATTGGAAGCTGATCGAGCACTTCGATTCCGGTGAAGTTCAGCTCTTCTCGCTGAAGGACGATCCGGGCGAAACGGCCAACCTCGCGGGGCAGAAACCGGCGGAGGCGACTCGACTGGGTCGGCAACTGCTGGCTTGGCGGGAGTCCGTGGGCGCGCGATTGCCTTCGCCGCCGCTCTTGACGGAGGCGCGCCGGCTCTATTTCGCCGAGCACTTCAACCCCGGCCATTTGAGCGAGCGGCTTTGGTACAATGCCGACTGGAAGACCGAAGACGGTATCCTCAAGCGACTCGAGACCGGCTCGGAGAACACCCGCATCTTCCTCCGCGAGGCCGATTACCGGGACACGGTCATTCGCTTCGATTTCCGGCTCGGCAACGCCGGGGACGTCCGCCTCATGACGGGCGGGGGCGGTGGTTACAACACCGTGCTCCACTTGCGGCCGGACCACTTTTTCCTTCAGACCGCGAAAGACGACTCCGTGCCGTATTTCTCCTACCGTCATGGCGAATGCGCTTACGATTTCGAGCCCGAACGCTGGTACACGATGACCGTCGAGTTTCTCCACGACGAAGCAATCGCGCACCTCGATGCCGAGCATATCGTCCACGCTAAGCATCCCATGATCGACCGGAAGCGGGATTACTTCGCTTTCCAGGTCGATGAACACGCCGCGGAATTCGACAATGTGCAGATTCTGACCGCCGTCGCGAAGGACACCGGGGAAGGCAGGGCGAAGATCGAGGCCGCGGCTGGCAAGTTCCCCGTCGAGAAATCGCTACAGGAGCAGTTCGACCTGCGCCAGACGAATGCTCACGCCTGGTATCACCTGAACGACGAAACCTACCGCGGCCTCGTCCGGCGGGTTGACGAACTGGACGAAGCCAGAAAGCAGCGTTTTCCCGACGCCTTCCGCACGCACAAGGAGTATCAGAAGGCGATTCAGAAGGAACGCAAACACCTCCTCGAAACCGATCCAGCCTACAGGGAAACACTTTTCGCAACGCACCGGGCAAACCGGGCGATCGACGTCTGGGTGATCGCCCGGCAACCGGAGGTGGACGCCCTGCCGGGCAATCGCAGGAAAGCCGCCATCGATCAACTGCGCGCCAGATTCGGCGGCGTGCCCGAGTTGCTCGCGCTGGTCGAGCAGGCGAAGCAGGCGCAGGCCCGGTTGGAAGCGGCCTATCCCCGGCTCTTCGTCAGCGACGAGGGAATCACCGCCAAGAAGAAGGCGGCCGCCGACGCGGTGCGGAACGACCCGGAGTTCCTGCGTCTCACCAACGAACGCGCCAAAGCCTACCGAGTTCAGCAGAGCTACCTCCTCACGACGGACGAGGAATTGAAACGCCTCGACGCGCTCCTGAAGGAAGCTGCATCGTAGTGGGGAGGCTGCCAACCCTCACCATGCCCCCACGTCCAGCCAGCGCCGCTCGGCCCAGCTCCGCAACCCCGGTTCGGCCAGCGGCACGCCTTTCGCGCCCTCGCGCAGGGTCCAGGGAAACGGTTCGTCAAGAACGACGGGGCGACTAACCTTCTCCCCCTGAATCTTGAACGCGATGTCGGAAACCGTCGCGTCCGGCACTTCCTGCCAGCCATCGTAAAAATTGATCGGCTGATCGATGTCGGGGTTCCATACCGGCTGCGGGGTGGCTCCGCCGAGTTACCGGGCGACGGAAACCCACTTGGCGTGGGCATCGATGCCGAGCTTGATCGTTTCGTAGGATTCGGTAGGATGGTCGTCGGTATTCTTCTTTGTCTTCTTGTCAGGATGCGGCGTTTGCTCCGCCTGAAAACCCCATGCCATTTCTCAGTTTTATGAAACCCTTCCCAATCGCCGCCCTCCCCTTCGTAGCCGCGCTCTTCCTGGCCCCCGCCGTTGCCGAACCTCAATCTCACGAAACCGATCTTCTCATCGTCGGGGCCACGGAATCCGGCTGGGCGGCGGCGATTCAGGCTGCGCGATTGGGCGTTAAACGCATCACCATCGTCCACGATGGCGAATGGTTCGGCGGCCAGTTTACCGAGCAAGCACTCGCCTGTGTCGACGAGAACAAGGGCATGGATAAGATCGGCTGGGGGGTGGACTGGCATCCCATGCGGAGGGCGTTTCATCGCAGCGGTCTGTTCAAGGAATTGATGGATCGGATCGAGTCGCAGAACACCGAAAAATACGGCTCGCCCATGCCCGGCAAGCCCTGGCATGGCCCGTCCACGTTTCGTCCGGCAGAAGCGGAAGCGGCGTTCCGAGCCATGATTCAGCCGTTCATCGATTCCGGCCAAATCCAGGTTTTCTGGAAGCGTTACCCAGTCGCGGCTGAGGTGGACCGGTCAAACCCGAAGCATCCGCGGCTACAGGGACTCACCTTCGCGCCCATCGATTTGCAAACGGGGCAATCCGGCGAGCCCGACCTGCAAATCCGAGCCAACCTGACCATTGACGCCTCCGACTGGGGCGATGGGATTCAAGTTTCCGGCGCGGCGTATGAATGCGGACCCGATCCTCCGGCTCGCTACCACGAACCCAGTGCCCCGGAAGCATTCCCGCCGAACGAAATGAATCCGATCACCTGGGCGATGATCGTGGCCGAGTCCGAGAGTGCAACGCCGATCCCGGAGCCGTTGCGCTTTGATGATCGAAATTATCCGCGGGCAACTCCCTTCAGTCTCGAGGCCTTCCGAAATTTAGCGTGGGATCATCCCAATCCCGGACTCGGCTGCATTCCGCATTGGCCGAACGCCGGGGAGGAGTCCAAACGTCAGCTCAGCGTGTTTTCAGTCCGCCGCATCGTCGATGGCTACTCCAGCAAGGACGGGAAGACGTCCATCCTGCTCAATTACATGAACGGCCAGGATTATCCCCTGGAGCGCCTCCCGCAGCCCGTGGTCGATGCCCTGGAAGCGACCGAATCGGGAGCTTCCACCAAGAACATCGTCGAGATGAACCGAGAGCAGCGACAGATCATTTTCAACGATGCCAAGCAACACGCGCTCGGCGTTCTCTATCACCTGCAGAACTTCGTCCACGAACGCGCCCCGGACAGAACGAACAGCTTTCGCAACTTCCACCTCAGCCCGGAATTCAGCACCCCGGACAACCTGCCGCCCAAGCCCTACATCCGGGAGTCACTCCGGCTCAAAGCGATGTACATGATGCGCGAGCAGGACGGGCGAAATCGAGACAGCGAAACCAAAAACGGCGCCAAACCGCGTTTTTCTGCGGTCATGTATCCGGACGGACTCTTCGCCTGGCAATTTCACTATGACTTCCACCGCACCGGCCGGACCTACCTCGAAGAGGAAGGCGCGAGCGGACCTTGGATCGACTACCACAAGCCGAACCGCCATACCCAATTCATCAGCGACCGGTGCGTCTTTCCGCTGCGCAGCCTGATTCCGGAATCCGTGGACGGACTGCTCGGCGCGCAGGGCAACGTCGGTTTCAGCAGCATCGTCAGCGCCGCGATCCGGCTCCACGATCAGCGCATTCACATCGGGCAGGCAGCGGGAGCGACGGCGGCGGTGGCGCTGCGAGAGGACGTCGATCCTCGGGAGATCGTCTATGATCGGGGACTGCTGGAGGCGGTGCGGGAAGGCTTGTGTTCGGAAGGCATGGACGGTGTGCCGCTCTTGCTTTGGCCGTTCCGGGATTTGAAGCCCGAGGATGAAGACTTTGTCGTGGTGAATCGACTCGCTGCTCGCGGCATGCTGAAATTCGAAAGTGATGAGATCGATTTTCGGGCGCTTCCTCCCACGAAGTTCGACGTCGCCGATTTGGGAAATCATCCCCTGCGAGATCCGATTGATCGGATCAGCGAAAACGACACGGACGGTGACGGGATCCTGGATCGGGACGATGCGCTTCTCTTCACTCCTAACGAACCCATCACCTGGGAACTGGGCTCGGAGAAACTCACGCCGGAAACCGATGGACTCATCGCGGATGACGTTTCCGATGCAGCGGTGCGTTTCGATTTTGCCGGAGCCACCACGCCCAAGACCGAAGGGTTCAAGCGTGATACGGGCGCACCGTTTTCCGAGGGACGGGGCTACGGATGGACGCGTGACATTTCCGCGAATCAGCGCCGCCGTAACGCCGTCGCGGAAGCCTATCGTGATACGTTTCTATTCACTCGCACGGAGGATACCTGGGAGTGTGCGGTCGAGAATGGACGTTACGCGATCACGGTCTGCGTGGGCGACTCCGGACATGAACAACCGGGGCAGAGTGTTCGCGTCGAGAGAAAATTGGTGATTGATGATCAGTTCACCTCAGCCGGGCGTTTTCAAGAGGCAACCACGGAAGTCGACGTGACGGACGGACGGCTCACGGTGACGATTGGCGGGGCGGCGAAGAAGGCGAATACCTGCTTGAACTGGCTTGTGTTTCGGAACGTTGACGGAAATTGATCATGTTTCCGACTTGTCCGGCTACTTGCGGCGAACATCAAAGCGCCATTCCTGTTGCCTACGATTCACCGAATTTTGCTTGCCCCGTTTGGAAAGCGTCGTTTTGCTCTCACCGTTGGTGATTTAAATCAAGAAACCATGAAAGCGACTGTAGGTATTGGGATTCGACGACGTCTGGGTATCTTCGTTCTTTGGGCGGCGATGATGGGTGTGAACTTCGCGCAGTCTCTGGACTCGTCCGAGGATCTGAAGAAAAAATTTGATACGGCTCTGAGTAAGATCGTCGATGAGCACGCGAAGAGTATCGAGAATCTCAACCGATATTACTTGGCGGCGTTGGTGAAGTTCGAGCAGCAGTTCCAGAGCGAGGGAAAACTGACGGAGTTAGTGAAGGTGAAGAACGAGCGTGAATTGTTCGAGCAATCCGGCGCGATGGGGCCAGGAGATCTACCGGAGATCACGGATCTCCGATCGCGGATGGAAATCGCGCGGGAGCCGATCGATGAGAAGAAAACCGAGGACATCGTGAAGTTGACGACCTCCTATTTGAGAATCCTTGAACCCTTGCAGACGAAGTTGACCCAGGCGGGGCGAATCGAAGAAGCACTGGCCGTGAAATCGGAAACCGAGAGGGTCATCCCTTTCTTGAATCCCAACAAAGCAGCCGGGGCAACGACCGTGGGTCGAGCCAAGACCTTGCCTGCGGGGTTGACCGCGATTGAACCCATCCCGTCGTTTTCGCCATCCGTGGTCAGTGACGACATTTTTGAGAGAGAAAAGTGGCCCGAAAAACTGACGCTCCCAGTCGCCAACTATCGGCTCCGCGAGAAAAAGGAAATCGGGAGAGGAAAGGGATTTGAGCTCGTGTTGCAAGCCGGAACCACCTTCAAAGGGATGGAAGACAATACGTCATGGATCATTGGCAACTACGTTACCGTTGCCCGGGGTGTCACGTTCGATAGCTTTGGTTTTTACGGAGACTTGGGTGCCAAGCTGTTCTTGAAGGATTCTACCTTCAAGGACATGAATATCGGAAAGGCGGGAGGTTGGTTCGGAGGAAGTCCGATGACGCGTTGGCAGTTTCTCGATTGCACCATTTCGGGCTCGTTTGCGAAACGGTGGGAGTCCAGCCATATCGGGTTGCAGATGGTGAACTGCGAGGTTGAACGAGTCGAGTTCGTTCCCATCATCTATCACCAAGACCACAAGCCGGGAGCCTTTGCCTTATCCCAATGGGCGATGATTCGCGATACCCACTTTCGCAAGTGTGTTATCCCGGTAAGCGTGCTGAGTCTGATGGAAAACTGCACCTTTGACGATTGCCGCTTCATCGACGACCCCGAGCCACCCGTGTTCGAAGTGGCCGTCCATCGGACGATTTACGTTCAAGGCTGTAACTGGCTGATCAAGAATCTTCCAGCCAATCTGACGATCGATCAGAAACCGCTTTCGGAGCGGTAGCGGGAACTTCTATCGGTGACCGTTGGATTGACCGCAGTCCAGCGAGATGGAGCAGTTGCCTGATTCGCTCGATTTCCTCGCTAGATACTTTCTGCAAGGGTGGGCGCACATGGGCTTCTTCCAGCCGACCCAAGATCACTAGCGCTTCTTTCATCCGGTTGTGCATGTCGAGCAGAGGTTCGAAGTAGAAGGCCCGGACGGTTGGGTAGATCCGGTCGTTGATGGCGCGGGCCGTCTCCAGGTCGTTGTTTTGGACGGCCTGGAACAGGGCGACCTGCAGTTCGGCGATCACGCTGCCGGCACCGGACAGCAATCCGTCACAACCGAGAACGAGCGAGCCAAGCAGCCACATGCTGTGCGTGCTGAGAACACGAACCGGCTGATCCAGGGCGTGTAGTTCGCGGATGTGACGCTCGTGCAGGTGAGGATCGTTGCACCAGTCCTTGACCGCGCGAATGGAAGGAAATTCGGCGCAAAGCCCCAGAAGCGTGTCCAACGGATAGCCTAACCCACCGCTCATGGGATACTGAAAGAGGATCAGCGGCAGATCGGTCGCCTCCGCGATCGCTCCGACGTGGGAACGGGCGCATTCAGGCCGCTGTTGGCCTCCGAGAGTCAGCACGTCCGAGGGAAACACCAGCAGCGCATCCGCTCCGGCTTCCTTGGCCATGGTGGCGAGACGGCTTGCTTCGCCCGTGTTTCCCGTGTGGATGCCTGCCACCAGCGGCATCGTTTCACCAAGTTCATCGCGGGCGATTTCAATGCTCCTTCGTTGTTCGTCGAAGCTCAGCGCGTGAACTTCGGCGGCGTGTCCGTTCACGGTAATCGCGCTGATTCCTTTGACGCCGACCAGATCGCTCAGATGACGGCGATAGGCTGATTCGTCGATCTTGAGATCTGCATCGAACGGCATCAGGCAGGCGGGAATGACGCCCCGGGGATCGAAGGGGATTGCGGACGTGTTCATGGCTTTGGTTTCTGCGCTTCCAGCATCCGCTTCACGCGGTCCTGCTCTTTCTTCAACGCTTCGCCTGTTACCGGCAAGGGAACGAAGTCAGGATCCGCGACCAACTCTTCGCCCTCCGGAATTTCGCGCCAGCGCAGGTTGCGAAACCAAACATCCTGCCCGTGGTCCTGAAGCCACAATCTCCCACCCCGCGCCTGGAGATCGGCGCCACGAATCTTCAGCAGCTTCACCATCTCGGCCCATTTGGAGTCTGTGTAGTCGAACGACAGGACCCGCTCGCCATTGACCCAGTGCTCAATCACCGAGCCTTTCGCGATCACCCGCCCGGTGTTCCACTGACCAAAGGGCTTGGTCGCGTCCCGGGAGGGTGCCATGCAGAAGAAGAGCGAGCCAGCCGCCTGCCGTGGGTTCTCGCCATACGGGCTGTGAACATTGTCCAGGATTTGATACTCATATTGAGCCGGTCGGTAATAGACGCCGGAGTTGCACCCTTTCGAGACCTTCCATTCGAACCGCAGCTCGAAGTCGTCCGGAACCAACTCTCTGGTATAGGTGAGCGGGCCACCACCACGCACCCTGGCAAACGCGCCGTCTTGAATCTCCCAATTGCCCTTTTGTTCCCAACCTTCGAAGGACTCACCATCAAATAGGGACACAAATCCTTGCGCCACCTCCCGAGCCAGCGGTCGGCTGATCAGCATCTTCGTTTTCGACTTCGGCCCTTGGAGCTCCTTAGCCAGAATATCGTTCTCGGTGAAACGAGCCATCAAGATCTCGCCGTCGGAGGAGCGGTTGCGATCCCAGGAAATGTAGATGGTGCCTTCGGGCGCTTGGAACCCATCGGGATAGGAGACGCCCTTGCGTTCATCGAGGATCAGGCCACCCTCCCAACTGCCGCCATCGTCATCCGAGAGCCAGGCGCTCAGTTTCACGCGGCCTTGGTGAGCGTCGATCTTGTCGCCGTCGCACCGCCATCGGTCGAAGCGCTTTCCATGATGCCGTTTCCGGTCCGGGCCAGCATCCAGAGTGAGCCGTCCTTCTTTTCCACGATCATGTGCTCGTGCCAGTTGGGTTTGGGAAAGGTCCTGACGCCACGCCGTTCCCAAGTCGCACCCTCGTCGGTCGAGACAAAAACATTCGCGCCGCGCAGGGGATCGAGATTGCTGAAGCAGCCGCGGAACCGACGAAAGCCGGGCCGTTGATCGAGCGAGATCGGCAACATCCATTCCCCGGTGGAGAGCACGGTCGGTTTGTTGAGGGTGACACCGTGCCAGATGCGGCGCGGTTCGGACCACGTCGGCGCGTCGGCATCGGGATTCTCACAGACCGTGGCCCAGACGCCAGCACGGCCGTCGAACATGTCCATCGACTGGTCGAAAAAGAGCCAGAGTCGGCCTTTCGGATCGGTCCAGAGATTGCCGACAAGAATGCTGCGTTTCTCCGGTAGTTGCGGATCGTGGGAGTCCAGCACCACTCGCGGGCTCGACCAGGTCTCGCCGTCGTCATCACTGGTGGCTAGCACAAAAAACGCATCGGGACTGTCGCCGCCGGCCACCCAGCAGGCCCAGAGCCGACCGCCCGGCGTGCGCTCGATGCCGATGGTCATGCCATAGTCGAGCTTGTCGTAATCGTATTCCGGGAGCGGCGACGTATTCACGACCGGTGGGACCAATGCGTGATCGGCGACTTTCTCCATGGTCGCAATCCGGACGGCGGCCTGCTCGGGAGTCTCCCCATCGGCGGGAGCTTGCGAAGTATCCTGGGCCAAGAGTGAGAACGTGACCACGTAGATGGTGGCCAGGGAAACCGTGAGAACTCGTTTGCTCATTGTTGCCCGATTTTATAACCGATCCCCGCTGAATTGTCGCTTTCCGTTTTTGGGAGAGCTTTCAACAGCAACGATTGAGCGCCCTCTAAGACCTCAGCCATGAGCCCCCACTCGATTCAGCCGCTGACGTTTTTGATTGGCTCCCTAAAAGTGACCGGCGCTCATTGCCTAAGCTAAATGCCCATTCTTCTTCAACAGTTCCTTCTCCTTTTCCGATTTTGGGGAATGAGAAACGAACTCCTCATTACTGCAACTTGGTAGGTCCAATCCGGAAATGACGGATTGATCGTAAGATCCGGAGAGGATTGCGATGTTTTCAGTGGCCAACTTGTCGCGGGCTCCTCCGTTTTTCCGGACCCTTTTCAAAGGATCTTTGTGGCCCCTACACACCGCTTCGATCACGTTTCGAGGAATAGGCAGATCCTGATGTTGACGAAACAGACGGCAAACTTTTTCATTTCCGCTGCTTCCTCCCATGATGTGTTTCTTTTCCTCGTCAGTTATTCTTGCCCAAAAATTTGGTGGATATGGAAAATCTCTCAGAAGCCACAAAATGTTTGCTTTCCCTTCTGCGGAAACTGTCCGCTTGGCGTCTCGATTCTTCCCTTTGTTCAGGTAGGCCTCCTTTGCGATCATCAGTCCTGCGAAACACCTGAAAGCTTCTTCATCCTCAGCAACCAAAAAAACTACGTGGTTCACCGCTTCGGTTGGGATCATCCAATTTTGACCTGTAGTGTTCTTCACATCGACCTCAGTCCCACCGATCAACAGATCCAATTGATAGCCTCGGGGAACATCGAGGAATTCACGGATCAGTATCTCCATCTCAGTACCAATGTGAGCTTTCTCGGTTTTCTCAAGTTCTTGAAAAGATGAGCGATTTTTCCGCCCGGCATCGATCACGTTATCAATCGCTTTCCGGCAGATCAGCGGAAATTCAATCTTGAAGTCCTCCTTACCTTTGGCTGCAACCAGGATTTCACCTTCTATCTTTGAAAGGATTTCGTAGTCACCGTGATCGGAATCAATCGAGGATGGCGGAATGCTTCGCATAAATTGAATTTACGCATTTCAGGATAAATTGCATCACGATTCGCACGATCACTGACAAGCTCTCCAACGAACGGAGATCCAGACCCAAAACTGTTCAAATGAGTAGTTTTTCTTTGATTCTGGGCACTCAAGGTTTAGGTTGAACCTTCCAATTTCGACCGTAAGTCTAACACTATTCAAACTGGCCATGGCTAGGCAATCTCGCAAAACGAATCGCTCGATCTCAAAACCCACTGTCCTCGAACTCTGTGCAGGAGGAGGAGGTCAGTCTCTTGGCCTCGAACTCGCCGGCTTTCAGTGTGTCGGCGCGGTCGAGATCGATGATGATGCCTGCGCCACGCTCAAACTCAACCGTCCAAGGTTGAACGTAATCAACGGTGATTTAAAGGAATTTGACGCATCTGGCTTTTCCGGCACCGACTTTGTGACGGCTGGTGTTCCTTGTCCTCCATTTTCAATTGCAGGAAAACAGCTTGGTCAGCGTGATGAGCGTGATCTTTTCCCTGAAGCCTTGAGAATCGTCCGAGAAGTTCAGCCGAAGGCTGCGATGTTTGAAAACGTTCGGGGATTCGCCTCGAACAAGTTTTCAGGTTACCGCGATTGGCTGATCAGAGAGTTGAGAGGTGAGGGCTACGAGGCCGCATGGAGGTTGTTGAATGCGTGCGACTATGGAGTTCCACAACTTCGTCCTCGATTCGTTTTGGTCGCTCTCAAGTCTGAATATGCGTCATTCTTTAGTTGGCCTGAAACCCAGAAAGTCGCCAAAACAGTTGGTGAAACACTGATCGATTTGATGGCGGCGGGGGGATGGAAGTGGGCGGACAATTGGGCAGAGAAAGCTTCGGCAATTGCGCCAACAATTGTTGGAGGAAGCAAAAAACATGGAGGCGCTGACCTTGGGCCAACCCGCGCCAAGCAGCAGTGGAAGGAACTTGGTGTTAACGGTCTGAGCTTGGCGGACGCCCCTCCGCCAAAAAGCTTCCCCAAAAATGAGTTGCCCCGCTTAACCCATCGGATGGTCGCTAGAATCCAAAGCTTTCCAGACGAATGGGAGTTCTCAGGTCGAAAGACTTCATCCTATCGTCAAGTAGGGAATGCATTTCCTCCTCTTGTAGCCAAAGCAGTTTCTCAATCGGTTCTGAATGCGATCAACAAACGGCAATCGAAGGTGAGCAGAAAAACTGCAACCGAGTTGTTTCCCTTTCACTTAATCGCGGGTGCATAAATCGGAAATTTTCTGATGAAAGCACACTGTGATCTTCAACCCACGCTGAGTGCGACCGTCTTCCGTTGATCCATTTTTAGACAAAAGGATCAAGATGAAGCCGGAATTGCTTCAGCAACAGGGCGCTGGTCTAAATTTTAACGCTCTGTCCCAACCCAGAAAACGTGCACGGAGAGGGATTTGAACCCTCTGCACGATCGTCGGAAGTCATTGAGAATAAGGATAGTTACGAAAACGGGGTTTCGCAATCATCCCCTATATCATCCTGTACGGCTGGGATCAATTGTCCGGAACTGACCGAAATTGTCGACTCGTGGCCAAAACTGAGTCCTGAAATCCGGCGAGCAATTCTTACGATTGTTCGCTCAACAACCGGGGAGAAATAACGATGGCTGATCCCCGTGAATATACACTGGATGATCCTGAGCCCGGTCCGTTGGATGCGGAGTTGCGGCCATACATCCCGACATCGTGGTTTCACGAGAAAGGCATCTACAAGGTTTTGGCCCGCCTTGAACCAAGGCTTCCTGACGTTAGCGGGAAACTATTTCTAACGTTTACGACTGATCCAAAGCTCTTTAAAGATGCTGAGTCTGCCTTTGAACATGGCCGCGACCGCCTCCGAAAAATCTTCTACCGTTTACGGAAAGGCGTTGAATGGGAGGGGAAACGATACCGGATTGACGCGCCATATTGCGTAAAGGTCGAATTCCATGAGAATGGTTGGGCGCACTATCATGTCATTTTTCTGACGAGGCGATTCCTGCCAGGGCCGCTCCTCAATCATCTTTGGGACTTCGGAAGGACAAACGTCGCTCGAATCTCTCAAGACGAATTCCGCTACCTTCTCAAATATGTGACAAAATCGGGGAACCTTCCCGACTGGATATTGAAACGGGGACGCCTGCGAGTTTTCCAGTCTTCAAAAGGATTTCTAAAGCCGGTTGAGCCAAAACCAACCCCTCCTGAGCTATCAGATTTGGTAGACGTCCCCAAAAGAAGACAGACTTCAACTCTCGGCGAACGATTGGAGAGATGGCGATGCAAGGGCCTAATGCGACTTGGAGAAGCCTACTCAGTCATAACTTTCAATCGCTCATTCACCGAAGTCATGGGAAGCGAAATTCTACATGCGGCACAGGATGGCCGTTACCTAGGCAACCTCACTGTTCAGTTCACCGAATTGCAGCAGATCGACCAATTTTCTCAAAACAACATATATGAATAAAGTAAATAACATACCAAGTGGAATCCTGGTCAAAGGGATTGTCATCAGTAGTCGAGCCACAGCTCGAAAAAGAAAAGACGGCACTGGCGTCTTTGTCATAGCGGAACATGAAATTGCCCTTCAGCCAGGAATGGCTCGATATGAGCAATTTCTCGATCCTGACAAAGATCCGGTAAAACTGAGCGGCCTCGAAGTGAAGTCTTTCCCCGAATTGAAAGCCTTCGAAGAAGTGACCCTTCGAGTTGATAAATTCAAGCTTGCCGGAGATACCCTGGTCATCACCCGCGGCGAACGAATCGACAACAACGGAAAAGAAACCTCATCATGAAACGCATAAAAAAGAAGTGCTCCCGACAAAAGCTTGGTCTCAACGGCTTAGAAGTTTTTATGATATCTGGGGCTTTGACCGTAATGCTTCGTCAACTTGATGAAGATTTAGCAGAAGCATCAGATCCATCCGAAAAAGATGAGCTGCTCGAGATTCGAAGTCAGTTAGGCCCCCTTCAATCGAGATTTCACCGAGCAAGCGAAGGCTACAATCTATTTGTCGAATGACAGGCGAGGATAGCGCTTGCCATGGGGATCCCCCTGGTAGGCTTCCTGCCCCTGGCAGTCGCCGGCCGGCCAACGGCCCTAGGGGACTGCCAGGGCCAAGCCGGGGTCCAGGGGGAGCGGGCCCCATGGACAAGCGATCCCGCAGCTGTCATTATCAAACTTCCCATAATCCTCCATCGAAGGAAGAATCCAAAGGGAAGCAAGGCTGGATCACTGTTAAAATTCGCCCAGAACACGAAATTTGGCTATCTCGAGTGGGAAATGGCGATTGTGAAGGTGTTCTCGATGAACTGTTACTTGAAGCTTTCATCAACTTTTCCGGCAATGTTTGAAGGACTTGGTTTTCGACTTCCTCAAACAAAGGCAGTATCACTGCATTTTTGTTCGCAAAAATCGCCGCGACCCAAACTACTAGCGCATTGGATTGGTCAAATTGGGAAGCTATACATTTCGAAATCGCGTCGCTCCATTGAAACAATCCTTACCCTAACACTCCAGCGTTCGTCCTTACCAATTTTACGAATCTGATGCGCGGTGGTAAGGCTCTTAAACGACTATCGTTCTAATCCCGGAATCTGCGGCCCACAGCGCGTAGCGCGTGGCCGCTTTTCCTTGTTTTAGTAGTTAATAACTGTCAAGCAAATTGGGCAATAATTTCAAACTTTGTGGTTTTTATGCTATTTTTAAATCATGAAGTTTTTCCTTGCAGAAATTTCTCCGAGAATTACTATGGTATTAGGCATTTAATGAACCTTAACGTTCAAGCCGCCCCCTTACGGGCCAATGTTCGACATCTCAGTTTCTACTGATTTTAGATCGTTCCGAGGCCCTCCATTTAAAAAGATGGCATTCTTTAAAAGTGTGCCATCTTTTTTTATGTGGAGTGAGGAACCAGACAAAATCAAACACGGGAACCCCAATTCCGTATTTATGGCGTGCAGGTGGCACGAATTGTTTGACCACTACACTCCCGACACCTTTCAGCCTAAACTTCTTGGCATCGCACACCTTGTTGCGGAGGCTTGTCAGATCTCTGAACTCATCGACAAAAGAGAAGCCTGGAAGACTCACCTTAGGTCTATTCAAGAAGAAATTGGTGATCGATTGGAAAGGGGGTTTGAACGAAACCTGTGTAGTGACCAGCAGTTGTCAGACCTCCACTTTCTTCAAAAAGGCACCTATCAAGACGTGCTAGGAATTTCTAGAAACCTTCTTTTGGGTGGATTGCCGGAACAATTAGAGTCAAACATATTCGACGCATTTCACAACTTGGACTTCTCTTTAGGCAAGCAATCTATTGATAAGCACCTTACCCTGCTGGGAACGCATGCATTCAGCAGCGGCTACAGCAAGTTCGATTGCGAAGATATTTCCACTCACCTATACGATAATCCGAATCAAGTCCGCGATTGGATCCTCGATTCTAGGCCGATTTCACGGAAGTATCTTTGCGTTATTGCAATAAATATAGATAAACTTTTGCGTAATAATATTTACGCTGCAGTGAAGGCTGTTTTTGAAAATGCTGGAGTAAAAGAAGAAAGCGCAAAACTGCTTGGTCTAAAAAATAATCCTGGGAGAATCTATTTTTCCCAGGAACGCGATGCGCTACGAGCCTCACTTGCCATTTCGGAGTTTCAGTCAGAAATCCGAGCAAGGCTGAATGTTGTAGCTCTCTATTTTCAGCGTCCTGCACCACAAATTGAAACCCTAGGATGGGTGAAAATTAGTGGCCGATTCCATGAAACGAGCGCAGCTCATGGTAACTCACTAAACAACCTTCACCCTAGAAGAAATGCCAAGCTACTTAGCGTTAATGCGGTCGAGGCGCTACACAATAGACATGAACCCGCTGTTGAAGCGGCTCTTGATCTTCATAACTTGGCGCTAAACGCCATGGATGATAGGTTACGCCTGGTGACAATGTGGTCTGCGCTGGAAGCCCTTACATCTGTAGTGGAAGGTAATAGTGTCATGGAAAGAATCGAGAACACTGTCGTACCTATAGTTACATGGAGAAAGATTGGCAAATTGGTAAGCTACGCTGGTCTTAATATTCAGATATGGCTTAGCAAGAATCCAGACCTTGACAGACACCTTCTTCCGTTTGGATTGGGGCACAACAATCGAATATCAGCTGAACAGTTACTCATCGTATTCGCCAAGCCGAATAAGCATTCCGATATAAAATCACTACTAAAAATCGCTGGAGAACATCCACTTTTAGTTCACCGAATATTCGGTGAGTGGAAAACGTTCACTGACCCTAAGGAGTTATCAAAAAATCTAGAATATTCTCAGAAAACCCTTTCTCGTCATCTCTTGCGTATCTACCGGTGTAGAAATTTGTTAGTACATCACGGAATAGAAACACCAAATGTCTCACAGCTAGCTAACCATCTTCAGCAATATTTTTCATGGACATTGTCTCGGGTGATCGACGGAATGAGGCGTGGTGACGAATGGACATCTCGAGATTCATTCTATTTTTGGCGATTGCGCGCGGACTATGTATTGGGACGGCTTAAAGATAGGAAAGGGTTTAAAAAGCTTGTAGCTGAAGATTTTCTTCCTGGAGAACTTAATAGGCCGCAGACTCCTGTATGGGAATAGAGGAGGGCTCTTTGTAATTTTTTGAGCAACGGATCGATCCAAAATTGCGAATTTAGAGGATAATATTCTCAACCTTAAAGCTGGGAAGGAGTTCGTTTTGTCAATCCGATCTCTTTTTGTTGACAAAACGGCAACCATATTTACAATCGTTGACAAAATGGAAACAGAATTTCAGTTTGTCGAAATACCTGAAGAAGCTCTAAGCGTCCTAGGAGAGCCTGACCCGGGAACCCGTCTCTATCGAAAATCCGGCTCGCACGAAGAATCTTGCGAGTGGCTCGATGTCGTTTTCGAACTCTTTGGCAATTGCGTCTCGCCAGGTGGAGTTTGTCCCTATGCTCACGTAAGCAGGGCGGCCGTAAATCGGAGGATCAAGGAAGGACGCCTCACAGCTTTCGCCTTTCATGAAGTTGAAGTGCGGTTATCTCTTTTTGGTAAGCGGACGGCGGTTAAAACAACACCCTACGTTTATATTCCAGTTTCTGAGGCAAAGGCGTGGGGAAAGGAACTTGAAGATAGGTCTGTTCGGCTTGGCTACGTAAGCGAAGAAGAAATTGAGGGATCGAAGGCAGACTGGAGTCAGGACTTCTGGGAGTGGCACAGCAAGTGGCGAGAAGGGCTTTTTAAACAATCCGGAAAAGATCTGAAACCATGAAAGCCGATGAAATCTTAACATTGGAAGAAGTCGCCCAACTGCTCAAGGCTTCCGTCAAAACCGTCAGGCGGCGCATTGCCTCCGGTAAGCTTCGAGCCTTCAAAGAAGGAGGGAGAGTCTGTGTCCTTCACTCGGAGTTTGAGGCTTACATCAACCAGCAGCTGGAAAGGAGTGCGACACGATGAGAGTTTTTAGGCAGAAGGGGTGCAAGACTTATCGAGTCCGATTCTCGATTGGTACCAGAGAATTTGATCTTCCTCTCAAAACCCGAAATAAGGAAGTAGCGGACTCGAAAGCACGAGAGCTGGTTCGCGAAACGGAGATGGAGATACAAGGACTTCGCGCTCCCAGAATTCAGCGGGATGTCGCTTTGACTCCCTTGGTTGAACTCCTGAACGAATGGTTACAAAATGGCTTATCTCCAGAAGTTACGCCCAAGCATCGTTCATATTCCGAGATGCGACCGACTCGGGTTTTTGAAGCCTGCGATTGGAAATACCTTCGTGACATCACACCGGGAGGTTTTGAGAGTTGGCGGGCTGCTCAGAGGCGAGCGGGAGTCAAGCCGAAGACTTTGAACGAATACCTGGCTCATATCCGCACCTTTCTGAACTGGCTTGAGGAAAGAGAGATGATCGGACTAAACCCGCTTAGGTCCGTCAAGAAACTCAAGGTTGTTCGAGAGGAGTTACAACGGGCATTTACTCTTGAGGAACTCGAACGCTTGGTCGAAACGGTGCCGCCCTATCGAGCCTGTCTTTACACGATTGCAGCCTACACCGGACTGAGGCGAACGGAATTGGCATCTCTTGAATGGGGTCGAGTTGTGCTGGATCACGATAAGCGACGGATCAATTTGTCAGCGGCAAAGACGAAGAATCGAAAAGGTGGATTCTTGCCCATTCATCCGACTGCTGTTGAAGCCTTTGATCATCTGCGTGAAGTGGCACCTCAGGATAACAATCTCGTCTTCTTCCAGGGAGTAACGAGGATGGAACGATTCAAAAAGGATCTCGATGATGCAGGCATTCCGCAAATCGATTCCATTGGCCGTAAGTTGGAATTCCATTCGTTGCGTCGAACGCTGGCAACCTTCTTGAATTGCGCCGGGGTTCCGCCACGGGTCGCAATGGAACTGATGCGTCATAGTGACATGAAGCTGACACTTCGCGATTACACGGACCAATCACAGCTTCCATTGGTGGCAGCACTCAATGAGATCCCATCATTAAAATCATCCCCTATATCATCCCTGAAATCTGGGAAAGCTTGTCCAAACGTGTCCACGATTGAGAAAGTCAATCCTTCTGAACCACCTTCGGAAGTCCCTGAACGAGAGGGTGTTGGTCTACGTTTGGCTGCGGCTGGCCAACTCTGTCCAAACATGGGAAACGTGCACGGAGAGGGATTTGAACCCCCGACCGCCTGGGTGTAAACCAGATGCTCTACCGCTGAGCTATCCGTGCCGAAAATCGAGCGTTCAGAATGGCGCATCCGATTCAGGGTGCAAGTGATTTTCGGGATTCTCGGGAGCCGAGAGTTGCCTTCCTGGAATCGTTGACAAATCCGGGCGGTTTTGCTGGTGTTGGCTGCATGCCCCATCGACTGTTCATCGCGCTTTGTCTTGGTTGGAGTTTGTTCGCTGCTGAAGCGGCTCTGGCTCAGGAAAAACTGGATCGCAAGGTCCTCTGTTTTATTGGTCACCGCACCTCCCATGGTTTTGGGAAGCATGAATATCATGCGGGGAATCACTTGATCGGCGAATGGCTGGAAAAGGCGTATCCGGGCCAAATCGAGGCGCGGTATTCGGTCAATTGGCCGGAGAATGAGGCGGAGTTTTTTGCGGATGCGGATACGGTGGTGTTCTTCTGCACCGGCGGAGGTGGTCACCTCGTCAACGGTCATGTATCGGAGTTCGATAAGGTGATGCGGACAGGCGCGGGTTTGGCCTGTCTGCACTACGCCGTGGAGGTGCCGATTGGGCCGAGTGCGAAGGGAATGCTGAACTGGATGGGCGGCTACTTTGAGGCGAACTGGTCGGTCAATCCGCATTGGGTGGCGGAGTTCCAGGTGTTTCCGGATCATCCGGCGGCGAATGGGGTGAAGCCGTTCCAGAGCAATGATGAGTGGTATTTCCACATGCGCTTTCGCGGTGACATGGAGGGAATCGTCCCGATCCTGAGCGCGGTCGCTCCGGCGGAGACGATGAACCGGCCCGATGGCGCTCACTCGGGAAATCCTGCGGTGCGGAAGGCGGTCGCGGCGAAAAAGCCGCAGCACGTCGCCTGGACCTATCAACGGGGGGCGGATTATGAGTTCGGACGCGGGTTCGGGTTCACCGGCTTGCACTATCATTCGAACTGGGAAGAGGATAGCTTTCGCAAAACCGTGCTGAACGGCGTGGCCTGGTCCGCGAAGTTGCCGATCCCGGAAAACGGGGTGGAATCGAAACGACCGACGAAAGCGGAGTTAGAAGCGAACGCGATTCTGCACGGCGGACCGCAGAAGGGAATGCCGAAAGGGACCGAAACCGCTTCCGCGGCTCCCAAAACGACGCCAAACCCCGCTCCGACGGCATCGTTCGCTGAAAAGCCGCTCTTCGCCTCGGACGTCGTCACGACGAAAACGCCGGGTTATTCCGTGGCGATCGACGTCGCCTTGCCTGCCGGTTCAAAGGAACTCCACCTTCTGGCGACGGATGGTGGGGACGGCTATTCCTGTGATTGGGCGAACTGGGCCGAGCCCCGATTCGTGATGGCGGACGGGAGCGAAAAGAAGCTGACGGACCTGGATTGGAAGCAGGCCTCGACCCAATGGGGTCAAATCAACAAGAACCGAAACGCGCGGGGCGGACCGCTCCAAATCGCGACGAAGCCGGTCAGCTACGGGATCGGCATCCATGCGAATTCCACCCTCGTGTTCGACATACCCGCCGGGGCGAAACGGTTCAAAGCTCGCGGTGGCCTGGACGATGGCGGGACCTCCCAGAACAACGGCACCCACAGCAGCGTCCAGTTTCTGGTCTTCAACGCAGCCCCGAATCCCGCGACGCAGGCCGAATATGTGAAGAAGACGGCGGCCCCCGGTCGCGATGCCGCCGAAGCCCTCGCGACCCTCAAGGTTCACCCGGAGCTGAAGACCCAACTCTTCGCCAGCGAGCCGATGATCCTCAGCCCGAGCGCGATCGATGTGGATGCCCGGGGACGGGTTTGGGTGTGTGAAGTGGTGAACTATCGCCGCAACCAAGGGAAGCGGCCGGAGGGCGACCGGATCGTGATTCTGGAAGACACGGACGGCGATGCCAAGGCCGACCAATCCACCGTCTTTTACCAGGGGAGCGATGTCGATTCCGCCCACGGGATTTGTGTCCTGGGAGATCGCGTGATCATCTCTGCGGGCGAGGAAGTCTTCAGTCTTTACGATCGCAATGGCGACGGCAAAGCGGACAAAGGCAGCAAGGAGCTGATGTTCACGAAGACCGGCGGCAAGCAGCACGACCACGGCATCCACGCCGTCCATTTCGGGCCAGACGGGCGACTCTATTTCAACTTCGGGAATGCCTCGACCGCGCTCCATGATGCGAAGGGCAGGATCGTGATCGACAAGGCCGGGAACGAGGTCCGCGCCGGAAATATGCCCTATCAGGAAGGGATGGTGTTTCGTTGCGAACTGGACGGGAGCGGCGTGGAAACGCTGGGCTGGAACTTCCGCAACAACTGGGAAATCGCGGTCGATTCCTTCGGCACGGTTTGGCAGAGCGACAACGATGACGACGGCAACAAGGCCGTGCGGATCAACTACGTGATGGAATACGGCAACTACGGCTACAAGGACGAAATCACCCGGGCCGGTTGGCGCGATCCTCGGCCGAACATCGAAGCGGAAATTCCCCTGCGGCATTGGCATCTCAATGATCCCGGCGTGGTCCCGAACGTCCTCCAGACCGGCGCGGGCTCACCCACCGGGATCTGCGTTTACGAGGGCAACTTGCTCCCGGAAATCTTCCACGGCCAACCCATCCACTGTGATGCGGGACCGAACATCGTTCGCGCTTATGTCACAAAAAAGGAGGGCGCAGGCTATTCCGCGGAGATGGTCAATATTCTCGAAAACACGAGCGACCGCTGGTTTCGCCCGAGCGATGTCTGTGTGGCTCCGGACGGATCGCTCATCGTCGCGGATTGGTATGATCCCGGCGTGGGTGGACACGGCATGGGCGATATCGAGCGCGGGCGGATTTTCCGGGTGACGGTTCCCGGGAGGACGCAATATTTCCCGTCCGCTGGCATTGGCAAGCTGGTCGGCTCGCTCGCAAGTCCCAACGCGGATTCCCGCTTCATTGCCTGGAAGGCGCTGGCCAACCAAGGGGAAGCCGCCGCAGGAGAGTTGAAAGCGATCTTCGAATTTCATGCGCTGCCAGCTCAACTTCGTGCCCGCGCCCTTTGGCTCCTCTCCCGGCTCGATCCCCGCGAAGCCACTGCCGCGCTGGTCGATCAGGACCCGAACCTCCGCATCGTCGCCCTCCGCGCGATCCGCCAACTCTACCCCGAGCTCGTTCTCGACGCTTGCGCCAAACTCGCGAACGACGCCAGTCCCCACGTCCGTCGCGAAGCCGCACTTGCGCTCCGGTTCGATGACAGCCCTCAGGCGAACGAGGTTTGGGCGACGCTGGCGCAGAACCTGGAGCCCGGTGATCGCTGGGGCTTGGAAGCGCTCGGCATTGGCGCGGATCTGCACTGGGATGCCCGCTGGGCCGCCTTCGAAGACCTGGATTCGCCCGCCGCCTCCTACCATCATCTTTCCTGGCGCGCCCGCGATTCCAAGGCGGGCTGGCGAACCGCAAACTATCTGGAAGGAGCCGAGGCCAAACCGGATTCCGCCAAGCACCTCCGCAAGCTCCACTTCATCAGTCGCGAGCAACAGGACGAGGCCTATCGCCGCATCTTCCTGACGGGCCCACCGGAAGCCGCTCTCTTCGCCGCCGGAAAACTCGGCCCGGAGACGATCCGGGCGCTCGACGGCGGATCGGCCCATCTCGACCAATTGCTCGAACCGATCCGGGGCAAGGCGGAATTCGTCGAGCTGGCGGCTTCCCTGAATCTCACCGGTTTTGGGCAAGAGCTGGTCGAATTCATCGTCGCTAATCCGGACACGAATGAGGCCGTCACCGCCGCGAAATTACTTCTCAAGGATCGCGGCCCGGCCCAAGCCGTCCTTCGCAGCGATGATCTCACCCGGATTGCGCCCCTCGCCGCCGCGATCGGCAAAACCGGCGACCGCAACGCCACCGGCGGTTGGCTCATTGGCGAGCTGAAGCGCAACGAGACGCCGCTCGAAACGAAGCGTGCCCTCGTCAACGGACTGCTTCTCTCCAGCCAAGGGGCGCGCGATCTCCTGACCCTGGCGAGCAAAGGCGAGTTAGAGGAACCCCTGAAACTCGCCGCCGCGATCGGACTCGCCCGCAATGCGGACCCGCGCATTCGCGAAGAAGCCGCCAAGATTCTTCCCGTTCCCAAGGTGCCCGGCGCGGAAAACCTGCCTCCGCTCGCGCAACTCCTCGCGATGAAGGGCGATCCTTCCAGGGGCGAGATCGGCTTTGCCAAAGCCGCCTGCATGACCTGCCATCAGGTGAACGGCCAATACATCGACTTTGGGCCCGACCTCACCGAGATCGGCAACAAGCTCTCAAAAGAGGCAATGCTCGAAGCCATCCTCTACCCGAACGCGGCGATCAGCCACGGCTTCCACGGCATCGTCCTCACCAAAAAGAGCGGCGAAACCTTCAGCGGCTACCTCACGGGCGAGACCGATGCGGAAGTCACCCTGCGGCTGCCCGGCGGCATCAGCCAAGTCTTCCCGGTCAAAGACATCGCCAGTCGCAAGGTCATGGACCAGAGCCTGATGCCTCCGGGACTGGCCGGGGCGCTGACTCATCAAGAACTGGCGGATCTCGTCGCTTACCTCCAGAGTTTGAAAGGGTAAGGAGACGCCCGCCTAAATCGGCAATTCCATCTGCTCCATCCCATGGCGGGATCCGGAGGGTTTCGTGGTTTCCCGGCGCGCTTGACGGCGCTGTTCCATTTCCTCGTTATCTTGGATGAACCGGCGGAAACCGGTCATCATCTTGGCCAGGATCGGGGCTGACGAGTGCAACAATCGGCGAAGATCTCGGGCGGCGGGATGATCCGGATCCATGTCTTCCATGATTTGAAGCGTCGATTCCGCCAATTCCTCATTTCCGGTCACGACGTGGTAGCGACCGACGGTGTGGCAAAAGTTCATCATCTCGCTGACGTGGAATACCGACCGATGGAGAAACAAGGCCGGGAGAACGAGATCCCTTCCCAGCCATCGTGGGACTTCTTCGGGACGCCCGTCTTCGATCGCGAGATTGGCCATTCCCAAGCGCGCGAAGAGGTAGTCGGGATGGCGGTCGATGAGTTCTTGAAGGACCGCGCGTCGCTCGGTTTCCAGACCCTGCCGCTGATAGGCCGAGGCAATCCAGTTGCCCAACACCGGCACGTTCGGATAGCGAGCAAAGAGCGGCTTCAGCCGCTGGAGGGCGGCGTTGGTATCGCCGTGAAGTGACGCATGATACAGGTCGTCGAGTTGATTGCGAACGGACTTGGGAAGACGATCCATTTCCGGGCAAGGCAGCGGATCCCAGGTGATGGTATACTCGCGGACTTCCAGGATCCTTCCGTCTTCGTACGGATCCGTGTGACTTCCCTTCATCGAGCCCGGGCGGCTCTTGGCAGGGTTTGGTTGCGTCCGGCGCGCTCCCGGTTTCTTGTCCGGGGAGGGTGGCGCGGCTTTTCGGCGTTGGCGGGGGTACCGACCGCAAGGAGGGGCAGGGCTAGGATTGCAGCCCACAGAACACGCGTCGTGCGCGATGATGAGTTCGTCATGACATTTCCCATGAGCAAGAAGAGGGCCAATCAGAAGGAGGCCACTACCCAGATCATGTCGCTAGGGCCCTTGTCGCCAGTTGGAGCCGAACCTTCTGGTTCTCGCCTCTCCATCTGCTTGGTTCATCGTGTTACAGGAGGGGGTGCGCGAAGGATGTGTGGCCCTAGCTCTATTGTTGGCCTTGCTCGAAGGCCGAGCCCAAGCTGGAGGCCTACTGGTGCCGGGCGCCGGTCCGACAGCACAGGGACGCGCGGGAGCCTTTGTGGCGCGCGCCGACGATCCGACTGCCATCAGCCACAATCCGGCAGGCTTTGCCCTCCTCGATGGAACCAAGCTCTACATCGGGGCAAACTTCTTGAGATACGCCCTCACGTACCAACGGGCAGGGGCCTATGAGGAGGCTCCTGAGGGCGAGCCTCTCTCCTACGCTGGCACACCGTTCCCGACCATCAAGCACGACGGAAGTCGCGGCTTAGGCATTGGACAATTTCAGTTACTGCCAGCCTTTGCCCT
>CAYGQD010000052.1:29753-35880 GCA_964351855.1 uncultured Verrucomicrobiales bacterium | reverse complement strand
ATGCTCCCCTGAGCGAACGCATTCAGACGATGGTCGAGCTGGGCCAGTTCGATGGCAGCGATCTGGCCCCCGATTTCGACAAGGTCCGGGAAGCCGGTTCCAACAAGGGCCTGATCGCCCTCAAAGGCGGAACCCAGCAATACCAAGGGAAGGTCCAGCCCGAACAATGGCCGATCGATGCCGAGCTGGAAGCGACTGCGAAGAAGCACGATTTGGTCCTCGATCGCGACTACCTCTTCAAAGGTGATCCCCGTGACCATCGCGATTTCGGGATGCCGAAACGCGGCGTCCCTCAAGCGATCGACCGACGCCTCTTCATGCAGCTGCAAGTCTTCACCGACGTGGATCGCAGCGCCGCCATCGCCGAGCTGGAAGCCGCGAAAACGCCCGCCGTCGCCTACGCCGATCTCAACGATCCTCGCGGCATCGGCGTTCTCCTCTGGGACGAAGACCCGCTCGCCCTGAGCCAACGCACCTCGGAAACCTACGGGACGCCCGCCTTTTCCCAAGCCACCTTGAAGCCGGAGTTCACCATGCTCGGCCGGACCTACGCCTTTGGACGGGAAGACGATGTCGAATACTGGCTCACAAAGCGCCCGATCGAAGGCGCAACGCTGGAGGGTCGTCCCTGGGCAGTCTGGTATCCGCTTCGGCGCAAGCCGGAATTCTATCGCCTGCCGAAACACGAGCAGGCCGAAATGCTGCGCGAACACGGGATCATCGGCCATCACTACGGCTCGGCCGGCTACGCGTCGGACATTCGCCTGGAATGCTTCGGAATGGACACGAACGATAACGAATTCGTCCTCGGACTCCTCAGCGACAAGCTCTACTGGCTCTCCCGGCTCGTCCGTGAAATGCGCGGCACCCAGCAAACCGGCGAGTACATGCAAAGCATTGGCCCCTTCTTCGTCGGTCACACGATTTACCAGAACGCGGGCGCGTAATCCCGGCGCATGACGAAATACGAATACCTTTATATCGCCTTTCGCCTCATTGGCCGCGGTTACACCGGCGAGATCGTCGATCTCCACATCGAGGGCACCCCCAGCCAGAAATACGATCGGCTACCGAAGATGCTGGCCGAGCTCGGTGAAGAAGGTTGGGAACTGAAAACCTCGACCGACAAGGGGGAAAACGGCACCTATCAAAGCATGATTTTTTTCCGCATGAACCATGCTTGATCTCTCTCGACTCGCCCAGCTTTTCGAGCAACACCGCGACGATCTCAATCATCAACCGCGCCCCTTTGACCTGCGCGGCCAGCATTTCGCCCATTACCCGACTGATCCCGCGATGATGGGCGTCGTCAATCTGTCGGGCGATTCCTGGTATCGCGAAAGCGTCAGCCTCACGACCGAATCCGCCATCCGCCGGGGAAAGCGTCTCCTCGCCGACGGCGCCCGCATCATCGATCTCGGCGCGGAATCCACCGTCCTCACCGCCGAACGCGTCGATGCCGCCGGTCAGCAAACCGCGCTCCTGCCCGTCGTTCGCGCTCTCACCGAAGCCGGTGCGCTCGTCTCGACCGAGACCTACAATCTCGAAGTCGCCCAAGCCTGTCTCGAAGCCGGAGCCGCCGTTCTCAACCTGACCTCCGCCGAGAACACCGCCGATTTCTACCAACTCGCCGCCCAACACGAGGCCGGCGTCGTCATCTGCTACATCCAAGGCAACAACGTCCGCGAAGTCACCGACTTCGAACTCTCCTCGGACCACACCGCCGCGCTCGAAACTTACTTCACCCGCGAGATCGAGCTGGCCCAAAACGCCGGCGTCTCCCGAATCTGGATCGATCCCGGCCTCGGCTTCTACTACAAGAACCTGCTCGATTCCTCCGAACGCGTTCGCTACCAGATGGCCACCTTCCTCAACGCCTTCCGTCTTCGCAAACTCGGTTGGCCCGTCTGCCAAGCTCTCCCTCACGCCTTCGAGTATTTCGAAGACGAAGTCCGCTGCGCCGAACCCTTCTTCGCCGTGTTAGCAATGCTCGGCCAAGTCGATCTCATCCGGACTCACGAAGTGAGTCGAGTTCGCGGGGTGTTGCGGACGATGGAAGCCTACTGATCTGAGGCTGAGCACGTAGATCGATCGCCTTCACCGCCGGAATCGCTTCAATATCACCGATGAACTCCGACGCATCGGAAGTCGTCAGGGCGAGGAACGACTCCGCCCGAGTCACGCCCACATAAAAGAGCCGCCGGTCCCCAACTCGATCCTCGATCGAACCCTGTTTCTGGCGCGGCAGTTTGTCAGCCCAGAGCAGGATCACCGCGCGATACTGCAGTCCCTTGGACGAATGAATCGTCTGCAATTTCACCGAGGAATCGTCAAGGCTCTTCGATTTTTCGAACCATTGAACCGGAATTCCGCGATCACTCAGGTCTTTCGAAAATCGCTTCAAGAGCTCCTTGTCGCCGTTGGCCGCCCACGGATACAGCAACGCGATCTCTTGCGGCTGGAGCGGTGCGATTTCCCGACCGTCCCAAACTCCTTCCAACAAACTCTCGATCAGGCCCGCCGCCATCCGTAACTCCGCCACCCGACTCCCCACTCGAAACAAGAGCGGGCTGGCACCGGTGCTTCGCAGGCAATGACTCATCTCCACGCGCACGGACGAAATCGTCTCTTCGCTGCTGCCCTCTTCGATCCGCGCCGCCGTTGCAAACGTCTCCGCCAAGGCGATGATCTCGCTCGGATTACGATAGTTCTGCTGGAGGTGATAGCGCTGCGAAATCGTTCGCCCCCGCGCTTTAATCCCCAGCTCTGCCCACGTGACTTTCGAACGCCGATAGAGCCCTTGCGAGCCATCAGCCACAATCACGAAGTCCCCGTCTTCTGGATCGCGATGCGTCGCCAACAGGCAGCGAAACCAGTTCGGTTCGAAATCCTGAGCTTCATCGACCAAAATCACATCGAAGAACGCGCGATGCTTCGATCCCTCCTCCAATCGTGCCAAAAGACGCTCTCCCAGCTCTTGGTCTGACCTGTTCGGGCGAAACCGAACCCCGTTCTCGCTCGCAAGCCGATGAAAATTCACCACCGTCACATGCGGCAGATCGGCTAGCTTTTCGGATAACCAACCGACTAAGGCGCGATTGTAGCACGTCAGCAAAATCCGCGCCTCCGGGTTTTCCGCCGCCGCTCGCCGCGCCCGAGCCAGCAGAATCAGGGTCTTCCCGGATCCCGCGACTCCATAAAGAATGCGGTGCCCCGTCCCGAGCGACATGGCAAAATCACGCTGCCGCTCGTCGAGTTCCTTGAGCAACCCGAGGCGTTCGGAAAGCGGGAGGGCCGTTTCGGAAAGCGTTTTCAGGGAAACCCGATCCTCAAAGAAAACCTCCGGATGAAGCTCGGTCCGCAGCGCCTTGACGTGTTCCTCGGGCATCTTCGGGATGGGCCAAAACGGATCGAAAAAGCGGACCAACTCTTCCAACAGTTGACCCGACTCAAGCGACTCCCAACGGTCCAGCGTTGTCTGCGTGACGAAACGTTCGCTCGGGAAAATCGTCCCCAGCTCACCTTCGTCCAAATCCGTATCGTTCAGATTCGAAAGGACCCCGAAGTGCCCAATCGGAAAGCGAAGTCGCCCCTCTTGATTCCCGTCCACGTGTAAGAAAATCTCCGCAAACCGGGACTCTTTCAGTTGGTTCATCAAATCAAAACGGTAGTCTCTCGCCTGGCGTTCGGGATGGGTAAATGTCTCGACGCGCTGTTTGTATTCCACCGTCACGCTATCCGGCGAACCCCGCAAAATCGTCTTCGGAAACCATCCTTTCACCTCAATCACGAGAATCCCGTGGGTCGGAATCAGAACGACAAAGTCAGGGCATTTCCCTCCAATACAAGGCTCGTAGTAGACGAAACAACCATCGGGAAGGTTTCCTAGAATTGCGTGGAGACGCTTTTCGCCAGCCGATGCTTTCGACTTCAGGTTCGTGGGATTGAGAGATGCCATGGTCGCCTTGCATTGATTATGGTAATTATAACACAGGTGTTCCTTGAGCGCAGGTCGGGATTCGTAAGTTGGACATTCTTGTCCAACTTTCCTCCCTGCTCGTTAGCCTTGCCTGTCGGACAGGAATGTCCAACTTACGGAATGAAAGACTCGACTCCAAAAACAGCCCTCGTCACCGGTGGCGGCAGCGGAATGGGCGCGGCGATTTGCGAGCACCTCGCGGATCAAGGCTACGACGTCGCGATCCACTATCACGCGAGTCGAGCATCCGCCGAAACCGTGGCCGAGGCGGTGGAGGCGAAAGGGCGCCGGTCGAAACTTCTCCAGGCCAACCTCGGTTCGGAGAACGAAGTCCACGGCATTCTCGAACGTTTCGCTCAAACTTGGGATCACCTGGATCTCCTCATCAACAACGCCGGCGTTTACCACGAAAAAGCCTTCGCCGACCTCAGCGAAGCGGAGTGGTTCACCGAACTCAATTCGACTGCCACCGCCGTCTATTTCACGACCCGAGCCTTCCTCCCTCTCCTCCGCAAGACCAAGGGGCGCGTCATCAATATCGGTGATGGAGCCTGCGACCGTCCGGGCGCCCGAAACATGGCTCCGGCTTATCATATTGGCAAAACCGGCGTTTACATTCTCACCCGTAGCTTTGCTCAACACGAAGCCGAACACGGAGTGGCGGTAAACATGGTCTCTCCCGGTCTCCTCGAAACCAGCGTCGGTCTGGATTCACCTGCGGAAGTTCCGGCGGGACGATTCGGCAACTTCAACGACATCTTCGCCGCCATCGATTTCCTCTCATCAACCGAAACGCCTTATATCACCGGATCCAATTTGATTGTCGGTGGTGGCTGGAATTTGTGAACTCGACACGGCGCAATTCGTGGTCCAACGAACGGGAATGAAACCCTCCATCTTGCTCTCTTTCCTCCTCGTTCCCTGCGCCCTCTTCGCGGAGGAACCGAATACGCTCAACGAAAACGAAGCCGCCGCCGGTTTTGAACTGCTCTTCAACGGGAAGGACTTTGCGGGTTGGAAGAACAATGGCAACTGGGTGATCCAAGAAGACGGCTCGATCTTTCGCGAGAAGAAAGGCGGGAGCTTGGTTTACAGCGTGAAGAAGGTTCCGGATGACTTTGAGCTGCGGTTTGAGTGGAAAGTTGGCGAGGGCTCCAACAGCGGGATCTACTATCGGCCAACGCAATACGAGTATCAGATTCTCGACAACAGCAAGCATCCCGACGGTAAAAACCCACGCACCAGCGCCGCGTCTCTCTACTTCTGCATCCAACCCAGCCACGATGCGACGAAACCCGTCGGCAAGTGGAACACGGGGCGAATCGTCTGCCAAGGAACCGTGGTGCAGCACTGGCTAAACGGAAAGAAAGTGGTGGGCTTCGACTACGCCGATCCGAAGAACGCGTTTTACGTGGATCTGCTCACCAAACGTGGCGGAAACCTGGAAGCGCGCGGCGCGAACCTCAGTCTCCAGGATCACGGAAACCCGGTCTGGTATCGGAATCTGCGCCTGCGTGAACGCGGTCCCGACGACGAATTGGATCGCTCGCCCGTCACTCCGGAAGAACTCGCTCCTGAAGTCCTCGAAGCGGAAACGAAGAAGCTGGAGGAGATCCTTAAGCGTCGCGAAGCAGCGAAGGCCAAGAAATCGTAAATCCGAATTTCTCGTCAGGAACGACGAAGGATTTGGCGCAAGTTTAAACCGCTTCATCGAGGATTTTTGCGGTGAGGGTTGGTGATCTCGCAATGGGGGATCCGCCCAAGAAAATTGGCCTTGCCTCCCTGGGAAAACCGCTTTGGAGTGTGTTTGGTAGACCTAACACAGCCACCAACAACGTGCCCTCCGACTCCGAACCTACCCTACGCGCCAAAAAACCGCGCAAGTCTCAGCCAGATACCGTCGAACTGCCTTCCCAATAGGACTGGCGCACAACCTACGAGCAGGAAATCGCCAAACGCCGCCAACGCGCGATGGAAGACCCGCCGCGCATCAAGAACCTGACCCCGGAGCATCGGATTTTCTCCGATTTTGAGGTTCGATCCAGAAGCGGAATGATCTACATCGTGGAGATCCATGATTTGGCGAATCACGTTTTATACTCCACGAGTCCAGATTTTCAGCACAACGGATTGGGCACGTGCAAACAC
>CAYGQD010000052.1:20392-29743 GCA_964351855.1 uncultured Verrucomicrobiales bacterium | reverse complement strand
TCGCTGGAGCGCCGCTTTCGCGCTTGTTTCGCAAAGCGCAAGCAGACAGAAGCCCTCGGGTCGATTTGACGGTCGATCCGGAACGCGATTGCCTGATGCTGCGCTCGAACGGAAACCACCGCCCGCGCCGATTCGCCACCCTCTTTGATTCGGAGGGCCATCCACTTCCGGGCGTCGATGCCGAGGAAATTATCTCTCGCGCGAAATCCGTGCGCAGCGAGAATTTCCGCATCTCGCGCCAAATCGATGCCTGGCTGGAAACTCGCCACCGGGCCGCCGAACGCGTCGCCTTGCAGCGCGCCTACGAACAAAAAGTCCATTCCGGCGAATACCCGGCGCACGAGACGAAGATGCCGCTTTTCCCGTATCAACGCGAGGGGATGCTTTTTCTTGCCTTTCGGGAACGCGTCTTGCTGGCCGATGAAATGGGGCTCGGCAAAACCATTCAGGCGATCGCCGCCGCGTTGTTGCATCGCATGGGCAAGGTCGAACGCTGCCTCGTGGTCGCACCGGCCTCGCTCAAGGCAGAGTGGGAGGAGCAAATCGCCAAGTTTACCCATTTAACCTGCCAACTCGTTTACGGCAACCGCGGAGATCGAGCCACGGCTTACGCGAATCCGGAAGCGTTCTTCGTCCTGACGAACTACGAACAAATCCGCGTCGATTCACTCGACATCAACGAAAAGCTGCGGCCAGACCTCGTGATTGTCGACGAGGCTCAGCGCATCAAGAACTGGGCCTCAAAGACCGCTCGCGCTGTCAAACGCCTCGAAAGCCGCTACGCGTTTGTCCTCACCGGCACACCGATCGAAAACCGGATCGACGAGCTGTATTCCATCATCGACTTCCTCGATCCCGGCGTTTTTGGGCCGCTCTTCCGCTTCAGCCGGGAGTTCTACGAACTGGACGACCGGGGTCGGCCGGAAGGCTACAAAAACTTGGTTGCCCTCCGCCAGCGCGTCGCCCCGCTCATGCTGCGCCGCCGCAAAGCGGACGTCGAAACCGAGTTGCCGGATCGCACCGACACGAACCGCTTCGTTCAGCTCAGCCCCCGTCAGCGCGCCGAGCGCGCCGAGCGCGCCGAGCGCGCCGAGCGCGCCGAGCGCGCCGAGCACGACGAGTTGCTGAAGCAAGTCGCCGCCCTCGTTGCGATCACCAAAAAGCGGCCACTCCGCAAGCAAGAACAGGATCACCTGCAACGGTTGCTCGCGATGATGCGCATGACCTGTGACACTCTCCACATTCTGGATCCCGAGGAAAAAGATTGCCCGAAACTCGCGGAAATCTCCTCGATTCTGAATGACACCCTGGCTGAGCTGGATGGGAAGGTGATCATTTTTTCTGAATGGGTGCGCATGCTGGAACTGGTGCGCCAACACTGCAAATCCGAGGGAATCGGTTACGCCTGGCACACCGGCAGCGTGCCCCAGAAGAAGCGCCGGGCCGAAATCCGGCTCTTTAAGGACGATCCGGATTGCCGGGTCTTCTTGTGCTCGGAAAGCGGCGGCGTGGGACTGAACCTGCAAAACGCGACCGTCGTCGTGAACTGCGACCTGCCCTGGAATCCGGCGAAGCTGGAGCAACGGATCGCCCGCGCCTGGCGCAAGGGCCAGACTCGCCCCGTCACCGTCGTCAACCTGATCTCAGAAATGACCATCGAGCATGGCATGCTGCTCACCCTCAGCAACAAACAAGCGCTCGCCGACGGGATCGTGGATGGAATCGGCAACGTGAATGAAGTGAAGCTGCAAGGCAGTGGTCAATCATTCATGGAACGGCTCAAACAAAGCCTCCACGCCGCCAAAGCGAAGCCGCCCAAGCAAAACGTACGCCCTTCCGACCCCGCGCTCGCCTTCGCCGATTCCATCTCCCAGCGCTTCGGAAAGCAACTCCTCTCCTGCGAAGGACGCTGGTCGGACGACGCCGACCAACCCAGCTTCGTCGTCACCCTGGCCGGCGGACTGGAAAACGCGCGTCCCGAGGTTTTGCGCCAGTTCCGCGACCTCGCGCCCGACGCCACGCCGGAAGAAATGGAATCGCGTCTCCACATCATCGACCGCCCGACCGCAGAGGCTCTGGAGCGCTTGCTCGAAGCCGGCATGTTTCAGGCCAACTACCGTGCCCGGCGCGATTTGCTCGCACCGAGAGCTGAGGTAGCCGCGTTTGGCGAAGCTGAACAAAAGCGCCTGGACGAGGTGAACGCGCAACTGAATCGCAAGCTGAAAACGGCTTCGCTGCTCATTCCGGAGGACTTGGTGGCTGAGGCGCTGCCCTCCCTGAAAGAAGCCGTTCTCTGTGCCGCTCGAGCAGCCGCGATCGTGGCCCGTTCCGATGAACCCGAGACCTTCAACGATTGCGTCCACCCACGATTCGAGCCACTTTGGGAAGCCGAGGAAATACGGGCTCTGCGCGCGTTCTGTGACGAGGAAGCCGGAAATGCCGCGGCCCTTTTGAAGCTCGTTTCCGCCACCTCGCGCCATCAACTGACGTGTTCGCCTGGCAACGACGCCTGAGGATTCAGTCATTCCGCTTTGGTAGAAGCCGGTCGCGATCGTAGGGGGGATCTTCATGAGTGGGCATCTCGTAATCCGGGAACGAGGCCATCCACTCCGCCCGCTGCTCCGACCCGTCGTAATACTTGAAGCTCAGAAACGTGTCCTCATCCGAGCCGCTCCCTAACAAGTCCAGATGACAGCCACAATCCGTCAATCCGGTCAAATCCATCGTCTGCTCGTTCATATATTCCGACCAGAGATAGGTATATAATTCGCGATCGCTCAAATGATTGGTGGAATATAGATAGTGCCGCGTTTCCGCCATCCCACGGATCACTTGCCACAACTTCTCGTGAAGCTGCTCGTCGTTCATCGAATCCGGCGCGGGCAAAGGGACGCCGCGCTCAATGAGTTGCTTGCTCGTCGTGGTGCCTCCTCCGGCTTCCCACTCGGACATGCGCTTCAGATACGGATCGTCCTCCCAACTTTCCGGGTCAGGATACGGCAGCGCGTAGAATTCCTCGTCACTGATTGCCTCGACCTTCTTGGACGGCTTCGGTTCGGGAGGTGGCTTGGGCTTCCAGCGCTCCTCACGCCAGCGTTCGAAAGTCTCGACCGTCGCCGCCTCGTTCACCAAACCGCCACGCGAATCGAGTTCCGCCTCCGGTACGTCATCGGCTGGCTCCCAGTGCGGATTCGCGTTCGTGGTGCGCAAACGCGAACGCTGCCCGACGAAAAATCGCCCCGCCTGGCAAAGAAACGATTCGTCCGCCCGCTGATAATCCTCCTTGTGTGGAAAATACCGTGTATCGCCAATCACGCGGCATTCGAACTCGCGGGCCAACCTCCGCATTAGCGCGATTTTCGTGGGAACCATTTTCCGGGTGTGATCGGTATCGCGGCGCGGAAACACCAGAAACTCGATCTCGGTCGGGTAACCATCGTGATCTTCCACATCTCTCGCCTTCAGCGTTAGAACGATATCCGGCCAATTGTCGCCACGCTTCATGAGATCGTCCAAATCACCCCAAACGAGATCCTGAAACCAGGCGCGCGACTCGGCTTCGATCTCCTCCAGCGATTTGCCCTACCCCAGATAAAATTGGAGTCGGATCGGGAACATGAAGGTTGAGAAGGCGAATTGAAACTGAGACGTCAGCTACCCGCCTCAAGAATTTTGCGAACCGATTCAACCGGCAAATCCGTCAATTTCGCGATCTCTTCCGCAGACAGGCCTTTTTCAGCCATACTCCGGATGATGGATTGTTGGCCGCGTTCCATACCCTTTTCAAATCCCCTCTTTTGCGCTTCCTCGGTAAATACATCGTAGGCGGTTTTCATGTTCGTTAAAGAAAGTTTTTCTAATTCGGCGATTTCATCCCTGAGTTGCGGCACCTTTTCGTCGGGAACCGACTGGCTCACATAGCTCAGCATCTGAATGAAACTACTGTCAACGCCGTTTTCGCGCAACACTTCGACGAGAATATCCTGCTTTGCCTCCAGCCATTCGATCGCCTCGCCCCGCACCGCTGCCTGCATCAATGTCAGCCCCAAAAAACACAGCTTACTCTGGGGCAGTTCCTCTTCCGGAATCTGGTCTAACGGAACCAAAACCACCTCAAACTCCGGCACGTAGTCGCCAAAATGTTCCTCTGCCACCGGCCCAAATTCAACCATCTGCCGAAACCGGGTTGGCTGAGTCCATTCTTGGGTTCCCTGATACAACACAACGGCGATGGCTGGCGGAAGCTTTTCCGCGCGCCGCCGTTTGCCCGATTTCAGGAAGTCCATCCAAGCCCCGGTCAAATACCGCAAACAACGCAGCGGCATGAAGGCGTAGGGATTCGATTGATGCTCCCAGAGCGTATAGATCCAGCTCTCGCCCGTTGCTGATTTTGCCTTCCACAGCAAATCCGAGGCGAAGGGACGCAAGTCATCGTCGATGTAAGAATTGGGAGCCAATTCCAGAGCGTCCATGCTGTAAGCCATGGCCAAATTTGGCGGCAGCTTCCACTCCAAGAGCGGCTGAGCAATCGGCGGATGCTTGAAGTAGCCACGAAAAAAGGAATCGTTGCGCTGATGCACCAACTGTCGCTCCTGGTCCCCGGATTCTTCGGAAGCTGCTTCGCTTGGCATGGCATCCACGCTGGAGGGTAAGGCGTGAGCCTGACGGTGGGCGCCGGAATTTAACTTCCAACCCGACCCGCACTCGGGATCGACGATCCACCTCCGTCCATCGCGCGGATAAAGCGATCGGCTTCGGCGATCGAGCGATTCATCTCGCTGATCAAATTCGCGGTGTTGATCTCGACCGAACGGAGTTCGCTTTTCAACGATCCAACGACCTGCGCGTTCAAGTTGTGCTTCAGAAAGAGAACGTTGTCGCGGAATTTGGTTAGGACCGGATCCAGCGTTCCCTCGGCCCGGCGCATTGCGGACATGAGACCGTTGTAGCGACTCTTCGTGTCTGCCAGTTGACGAGCACTGGCCGCCCGCAGGCCGGAATCCGAATACTGGTTCAGCTCCCGCTCCCACTCACGGAACAAGGCTTTGGCCACGCTTTCGACCTCGTTATTACGCTCCTTCACCGCGCGCGCCTTGGTTTCGCTGCGCTGGTAGGCTGAATTCAGCCGATTGTAGGTCGATTCCAGGCTGCCTCCCTTGTAGTTCACCAAACTCGAAAACTGCTCCAGAGCGGACTGAAATTCTTCTTTGCTCTCGGACTGGGCTTGGCGGGCTTTGAGGACGCGTTTGACCAGAATTTCCCGTTTCGCGACTCCAAATTGTTCCATCGTGCCCAAAACCACGGAGTCACAGGACGACAAGAGAAGAGCGGCGGCGGGCAGTAAGACGAGCAGGGGAATCGTTTTCATGGCGGGATTCTAGACATATCCTGACGTGGAGTCGAATCCGTTTTTGCGGACTTGTGAGAGTCGCGAAGCTCGGTTTTGGTCATCATCACCATGGGGAACCTCTGCCTTTCCGGAAAACAACGCCTCACCAGCTATCGCAAGATCGCAATCGCCAGCTGGAATCACCCGCGCGATCCACAAACCTATGCCTCGATCGATCTCCCTTTCGAAGCGGCGGAACGTTTTCTCGAATCTTACCCCTCCCCGACCCCGGTTTCGCTGACCCATTTCGTCGCTAAAATCCTTGGTCACTGCTTCGACAAATACCCGCAGTTCAATCACGTGCTCCGGCTCGGAAACCTCTATCAACGCGCCGATGTCAGCGTCTTCGTCACCACCTTGATCCGCACGAAGGAAGGGAAGGATTTGTCCGGATTTCTGGTAAAAGACGCGGATGGGAAAAGCCTGACCGAGATCGCGCAAGACTGCGAAATCGCCGTGAAACAGCTGCGCAGTGGAAGCGATCCTGAAATGGGCCGCGTCCAGCGACTCGTCGATCTCATGCCCGTCTGGATGGTCAACTGGGTTCTACGAGGGCAAGACTTTCTGCAGAATTCGCTGAACTGGAACCTGCGTTGGCTCGGCGTGCCCTGCGATCCCTTCGGCTCCGTCATGCTCAGCAACATCGGTGCCTTGGGGCTCGAAAACGCCCACATTCCACTCTCGCCCTACTCGCGTTGCCCCGCGATGGTCGGGCTCGGGAAACCGCGCCAAGTCCCCGTGGTCCGTGAAGGCGAAGTCGTCAGCGGAAAAATGGTCCAGCTCACCTTCACCTTCGATCACCGACACGCCGACGGCGCTCACGGCGCCATGATCCTGCGGCGCTTCCAGAAAATCTTCGAAAACCCGGACGGTTTCCGAGCCATCTTTGACGCCGGATGAGCGCGAACCAGCCCCACCTTCCCCAGTCCTTCTTTCAGCGCGATCCGGAAACCTGCGCCCGGGAACTGATCGGCATGATCTTCACCTGGAATGGCTGCAGCGGCATCATCGTCGAAACCGAAGCCTATGCCGAGCACGGCGACGAAGCCTGCCACACCTTCTTCCGCCCCAGCGCCCGCCACTTCGTCGAAACCCACTCTGCCGGAGCCGCTTACGTCTACCTCAACTACGGTATGTACTGGCTAACCAACGTCCTCATCAAAGATGGCCCCTCCAACGGCTTCGTCCTCATCCGCGCCCTCGAACCGCTCGACGGAATCGACCGCATGCGGAAGCGCCGCCAGAAAGAACGACTTCAAGACCTCTGCTCCGGTCCCGGCAAACTCAGCATCGCCCTCGGCATCACCGGCGAGGATCACGGCCGCTCTTTCACCCGCTCCCGGCAACGCGGCTTCCACACCGCCCCCGAAACCCCCGAAACCCGCGAAGTCATCGCCGACGTCAGAATCGGCATCTCCAAATCACAGGACGTTCCCTGGCGGTTTTTGGCGAAGGACTCGAAGTTTGTCAGTGTCCGGCCGACGCGATAAGATTCCCATCAACGATGAATGGGATGGCCGAGATCCCGCAAACCCAGGATCGCCACGGTGCGCCAGGAAGGCTTTGCATCTCTTTCCAATTCGTTTTAAGCAGTCAACAAGGAGCGGCTTCCTTCAACAAGGAACCTCCATCACCTGGAATGAAGAAGATCGTCATCCTCACCGGCGCAGGCATCTCTGCGGAATCCGGCATTCGCACCTTTCGTGACAAGAACGGTCTTTGGGAAGGTCATCGTCTGGAAAACGTCGCTACTCCCGAAGCCTTCGCCGCGAGCCCCGAAACCGTCCATCGCTTCTACAACCAGCGGCGCGCTCAGCTCCCTGAAGTCGAGCCGAACGCTGCTCACCTCGCCCTTGCCCGACTCGAAAAATGCCTGGGCGACGACTTCCTCCTCGTTACCCAGAACGTCGATGACCTTCACGAACGCGCCGACAGTACCCGTGTCCTCCACATGCACGGCGAGCTGGGAAAAACGCGCTGCGTCAACTGCGATGCCGTCTCCTTTTGCGACACCGACCTCGCCACGACTGACGTCTGCCCGAACTGCGCCTGCTCCGGCGGCTTGCGCCCGGACATCGTCTGGTTCGGAGAAATGCCCTATCACCTTGACCGGATCTACGAAGCCCTCGAAGACGCCCGACACTTCATCGCCATCGGCACCTCCGGAGTCGTTTATCCGGCCGCCCAATTCGTCAGCCACGCCAAGCAACACGGAGCCCAGACCGTCGAAATCAACCTCAAAGCCGCCGCGAACTCCGCCGTGTTCGATGACTCCCATCTTGGCCCTGCGACGGAGATGGTCCCACCGCTGGTGGAGGCGCTCGTGGCAGGTTCAACTTGAGAGATTCCCTGCGTCCGTCAGATCTACCGGGGTTCTGGGGCAAACCCGGTGGCATCCGCAGAGGATCGAGTCGAAGTATCTGCTTCGATGGCTTCGTTCCTTCATCCTGATGTGGCGGCTTGGGTCGCGGGACAGTTCGGCGAACTGACTCCGGCGCAGGAGCTTTGCGTTCCGAAGATCGTGGCAGGTGAGTCGGTGCTTCTCTCCTCCCCGACCGGAACCGGGAAAACGCTGGCCGGGTTTCTGGGGGTGATCGATCGACTGTATGGAGAGAGCGTCGCGAAAAAGCTGCGAGTGAACCAGATCCGGGCCGTTTACGTGTCACCGCTGCGGGCGCTGACGTATGACATCCGCAAGAATCTGCAATTGCCGCTGGAGGGACTGGATCTAACCGAGACGGTCCGCATTGGTTCACGAACGGGGGACACTTCGCAGCATGAACGGGCGAAGCAACGCCGCCAGCCTCCCCATATTCTGCTGACCACACCGGAGAGCCTGGCGATCATCCTCTGCCAGAAGCCCTTCATCGAAGCGCTACGATTTTGTGAGACGGTGATCATCGATGAGCTTCATGCGCTGGTGCCGAACAAACGCGGCAGCCATCTCATGCTCTCCCTGGAACGGCTGGAAGCGCTAACGGAAAAACCGCTCTGCCGGGTGGGGCTGTCCGCCACGGTGGCTCCGATGGAGCGCGTTGCGAATTTCCTGACCGGCGGACGCGATTGCCATCTGGTGGAGCCAGATTTCGAGCGAAAGAGTCTGGTGGAGGTGCTGACTCCGCTGCGCAAGACGGCCTATCCGCCGAGTGGTTGGACCGGAGCCCGAGTGATTCGAGACATCGCCCGCATCGTGGAGAAAAACCGTTCGACGATCATTTTCTGCAACACGCGATCAAGCACCGAGAATCTGACGATGCGACTGAAACAGGTACTGCCGCATTGCGCCCATCAGATCGAGACCCATCACTCCAGCCTGGATCGCGACATGCGGCTGGAAACGGAGGATCGGCTCAAGGACGGGGATCTGCGGGCGGTGATTTGCTCGACCAGCTTGGAGCTGGGGATCGATATCGGCTCCATCGACACCGTGATCATGATGTCGACGCCAAAAGGGATTTCCCGCGCCCTCCAGCGGATCGGGCGAAGCGGGCACTCCATCAAAGCGATGAGTCACGGGGTGCTGGTAGCGACGAACATCAACGACTTGATCGAGTGTGTCGTCTGCGCGGAGATGGTGAAGCAGAAGAAGTTGGACCCCGTTATGCCGCTGGAGAGCGGTTACGACGTGATTGCCCAGCATGTCGTTGGGATGGCGATGGGCGGCGGCGTGACGCGGGAAGAAGCCTGGGCAATGATCACGCGGAGTTGGCCATTCCGGAATCTGGAACGGGCAGAGTTCGATAACGTGATTCGCTATCTGGAGGGCGGCGGGGAATCGCTGGAAAAACAGTATCGGGACACCTTCGGGAAGATTGTCGAAAAAGACGGCGTTTACGTGACGCCGAGCAAGAAAGTGGAGCGCGACTACTTGGTAAACGTGGGAACAATCGCGGCAGAAGGAACCGTCAGCGTGATGCTGGGACACAAACGCCTGGCCGGGGTCGAAGAGAGTTTCGTGAAGG
>CAYGQD010000052.1:0-20382 GCA_964351855.1 uncultured Verrucomicrobiales bacterium | reverse complement strand
GCTCAAGATTGGCGATATCTTTGTCATCGCCGGCCGGACCGTGAAGCTGGAGCAAACCGGCGTGGTGGAGATTCTGGTGAGCGCGGCGGAAGGTCGCCAGCCGACGATTCCGACCTGGAACGCGAGCAAGATGCCGCTCGCTTCGGGATTGGCGGATGAAGTGACCCATTTCCGGACGCAAATGCACGATTGGTTGGTGAAACCCAAACTCGACGACGATGACCTCCTGGACTGGCTGGTCGAGACCTGGAATATCTCGACCCTGAATGCGGAGGCGGTGTTGGAGCACTTCCAGCATCAGCAGAAGCTTTCCCGGATTCCTCGCGATGGGTTCATGCTGATCGAGCGCTTTGTCGATGAGGAGCGAGATCCGGAGCGGGTTCACTTTTTCTTCCATTCGCTCATCGGCCGTTCCGCCAATGACGCCCTCTCCCGAATCATCGCCTATCGCATCAAAGAAGCGGTGGGCGGGAACGCGATGGTGACGCTCGATGACTACGGGTTCCTTCTCAGCCTGCGCACCTTCCAGACGCTGGAACTTGAAGCATGGCGGGAGCTGTTCAAGCCGGAAAACGCGGAGCACGATCTCCGGCAGGCGCTCGATACTTCGGAGCTGGTGAAATGGAACTTTCGCGGCGTGGCGCAGACCGGCTTGATGGTGCCGCGCAATATTCCGGGCCAGGAACGGCGTTTGAAACAACTGCGGTGGAGTTCAGAAATCCTTTTCCGCGTCCTTCACGAGCACGAACCTGGTCACCCCTTGATCGAGCAAGCCATCCGCGAAGCGCTCCACATCTTCCTCGACATGAACCGGGCGATCGACTTTCTCAACCGCGTGCAAACCTTCGAGTGGGAACTCGTGGAAGTGCCCGTGGTCACCCCGTTCAGTTTCGGCATCTACGTGAGCGGAATTCGGGAAGGGATGATGCTGGAGGACCCGGAAGAAGCGATCGAACGCCTCTTTTATCAAATGAGCCAGAAGATTGAAGAGCTGGGGTGAGGGAAAGAACCGCCTACGCTTTCTCAATCACCGCAAACGCGTTGTGATTGTGGATCGACTCGAAATTTTCGGCTTCGATGCGGTACCAAGTGATGTTTTCCTGTTCGTCGGAGCGGGCGGCAACGTTACGAACGAGGTCTTCGACAAAGACAGGGTTGTCGTATGCGATTTCCGTGACGGCTTTCTCGTCAGGGCGCTTGAGGAGACTGTAGAGTTCACTGCTGGCGCATTTTTCCACGAGACGAATGAGGTCTTCGATCCAAATCGGCTCGTCAAAACGGACCGAATAGGTGACGACGCCACGTTGATTGTGGGCTCCACGATCGCTGATCGCTTTGGAGCAGGGGCAGAGCGTGGTGACGGGGACTTTCACGGTGAGGATAAAGTCGATCTCGTCATTCTGCGATTCGAGTTCGAAAATCACTTCGTAATCGACCATTCCTTCCCGGCCCGTGACGGGAGCCTTCTTGGTCATGAAGTAGGGAAAGGCGAATTCGATGTGGGAGCGCTTCGCGTCGAGTTTACCGAGGAGCTCCTTGGGGATTTCGCAGATGGTATGGACGTTCAGTTCCGGACCGTGAGAGTTGAGCACTTCCACGAACCGGCTCATATGGGTGCCCTTGTATTCCTTGGGGAGGTCAACGGCGAGGGAAACGGTGGCGACAGTGTGTTGCTCGCGTTTCGACTTGTCGCTAACGCAGACCGGGAAGCGGAGGTTCTTTACGCCAACCCGATCAATGGCGATGTCCCGAAAATCGGGCTCATTTTGGGTATCTTTCAGTTCCTGCATGAGGGGAGTTCTCCAGGGCTTACGTCTGAAAATAAAAACAGACGACAGATTCCTCTGCCGCCTGCCGAAATTAAAGTGACGAGGGCGATCCTCGCGATTACGCCATCAAGTTCAGCGACCGAGCGCGCTTGATCTCTTTCGTGATCCGACGATGGAGCTTGGCGGAAACGCCGGTGACGCGCCGGGGATAGATCTTTCCGGTCTCGGTGACGAATTTCCCCAAAAACTCAGGGTTCTTATAGCTCAGCTTTTCGGCCGGAATATCGAGACGCCGACGAGGCATCTTTTTATTGTGACGGCGGAGATTGGTGAGGCGTTGGCGGGTCTTAGGAACCATGATTACAGATAGATAAAGGAGAAAACGAAATGGAGCGCGGAAGAGGCGTTTTAAAAAATTCCGAAATCAGCCGAATGCATTACTTCATCTCTCGATGGAGCGTCCGGCGCTTCAAAAAAGGATTAAATTTCACTTTTTCGAGCCTTCCGGGAGTGCGGAGGCTTTTCTTATTACGCTTCGTCACGTAACGAGAAGCTTGGACGCCTTCCGCCTTTGCTTCGGTGCATTCTAAAACGATGATCTCGCGAGCCATGGGACGGGCAGGTTAGAACAAAATTAGTCGCTGTCAACTCCGTCGTTTGCTCCATCCATCAATCCGAAGAGAGATCGAGAAGGTCCGCGACCATATCCGCGTCCGGTGAAGCCGTTCTGCTTCTCCCATTGCTCCTGACAAGTCACGGTCAAACGGGCAAAAGGAACCGCTTCGAGCCGGGCTTCCGGGATCTCCGCGCCCGACATTTCACAGATGCCATACACGCCATCGTCAATGCGTTTCAACGCTTCATCAATTTCGTAGAGGGCGTCTTGTTCCTGAGAAAGGAGATTGAGGGCGAAGTCTCGATCATAGGCGTCGCTTCCCGCATCCGCTTGGTGCATCCCGAAGGCCGACGCTTCGCTTCCTTCCGCCCGGGAGCGCAAATTATCCTGCGCCACTCCGGCCATCGCATCGAGCAAGTGATCGCGAAGTTCGAGCAGGTTCTGGCGTTGCGCCTTCTGGAAAGCCGTCAGTTTGACCGGCTTTTTCGGTGCCGCTGCTGCCTTCGCCCTCGGGGGCGTTTTTTCTGTCTCTTCGGCTTTTTCAGGGGCTTTTGCTTTCGCGGTCGCTACTGATTTTTTCGCAGCCGCTTTTTTAGCGGGTGCTTTTTTTGCGCTGGCCGCCTTCTTGGCCGGTGCTTTTTTGCTCGCAGCTTTTTTGGCCATGAGGTTTGCGAATGTTTAGGAGGTTGAGTGGGGGTTAGATGCCTGGCCCAGACCGGATCTGGGTCTAAAAACCGGGTTAAGTAGGTCCTAAAGACTCGGATGGCAAGGCTAAAACCCCCGGTTTTCCGGAAAAACTAACCACCGGGACTCAAGGGCCAAAAGACGGGAATCAGAAGGGATGCGGTGATCCAAAGAATCAAGGCAAGAGGCAATCCGGTTCGGGCAAAATCGCTGAACTTATAACCACCGGCCCCGTAAACGTAGGTGTTCGTCTGATACCCGATCGGGGTCGAAAAGCTGGCGCTGGAGCCAAACATCACCGCAATGACGAAGGGACGGGGATCATAGCCCATTTGCATCCCGATGACGACGGCTAAGGGCGTGAGTAGTGTGGCCACCGCATTGTTGCTGATCATTTCGGTCAAGACCGCTGCCAGTAAATAGACGACGGCGATCGTAACCACGCCGGAGCTATCGCCAAACACGCGCGTGGCCCCCATGGCGACGACATTGGCTAACCCGGTGATTTTCAGGGCTTCACCCAGTCCTAACATTCCGAAAATCATCAGGATGACTTTCCACTCGATCGCTCCATAAGCTTCCTTGGCATCGATCGCCCTCGTCACCAACACAAGGAACACGGCGGCGAGGGCGAAGGCAATGATGGGAATGTCGAGCTGACGCGAGAAGGAGCCAAAAATCATGAACCCGAGAATGGCGGCGAGGGCAAAAGGCGCTTTGACCCGGCGCAGAGACGTGTGTTTGGGCTCGCTCAGGTTGATGAAATCTCGCTGTTCGAAGAGTTGGGCCATTTTCCCGGCCGGACCTTGCACCAGAAGGCTGTCCCCGAACTCCAGTTTCACTTTTTCGAACTGTTCCCGCAGATTCACCCCGCGCCGATGGACTGCCAAAATGATCACGCCGAAGCGTTGGCGAAAATTCAGTTCCCTCAGGCTGTAGCCGACCAGATCCGATTCCGGGCCGACGATTCCTTCCATCAAAACGGCGGATTCCGTGGAAATCTCCTCCAGACCGAGAACGAGGCCCAATTGTTCCTCCGAAATCTCCACCATGCTGGCAACCCGGCTCTTGAAAACAACGACGTCTCCCGCTTCCAGTTCAAACTGATCAAGCGGCGTAACGACCCGTTTTTCATCGCGACGCAGCTCAATGATCCGGATATTGCGAATCTTCGACAGCGGCGTCTCGGTGACGATCTTCCCAATCAGCTTCGAATCCGGCGAAATCCGGGCTTGGGTAAGGAATTCGCGGGTTTGCGAGCTTTCGAACAAGGTCGAAAGCGTGACCCGATCCGGCAAGAGCCGCCGCCCCAACGTGAGGAGGTAAATCGTGGTGATCGCGACGAAGATGACTCCGAGCTTCGCGGTTTCGAACATTGAAAACGGAGCCAGTCCGTTGCTCGCGGCGATGTCCGAGGCGAGCAAATTCGTGGACGTGCCGATGAGAGTGCAGGTTCCCCCGGCGATGGAGAGGTACGAGAGCGGAATGAGAAAACGGGATGCCTTCAGGTCTAAACGCCGACAAAGCTGAAGCAGAATCGGCATGAAAACGACCACCACCGGAGTGTTATTAATGAACGCAGAGAGCGGAGCCACGATCAACGCCAGCACCATGAGAATGCGAATTTCCCCCTTCCCGGCGATGCGACCGAACCAGGTTCCCATCGCTTCAATCAGCCCGGTCCGTTCTAACGCGGCGCTGAGAATGAACATGCAGGCGACGATGATGGGGGCCGAACGGCCGAAGACGTTCGAGAGCGCTTCCTCATCAAGAATCCCGACGAGTAGGCACAAAATGAGCGCCCCCATCGCCACAAAGTCAGGCCGAATCCATTCGCGAAGAAACGCGATAAAAACGACAACCACCAAAACGGCGACGAAGATCTGATGCCAGAGAATGGATTCGACGTCCCCCATACAAGCTACACAGTCTTCCGTGCGTGCCGACTCTTGCATGTTTGTGAGTGCGGTCAACTCAGGACCCAGACCTTGGACCATCCCCGGGGTTCCGTTCGCTTTCTTCTTGCAGGGTTGCCCTCCGCCAGCGATTCTCTTTTTCGCAAGTCACAACCGATTCCCCCGTCTAACGACGCTGAATCGATCGATCAAAATCTCAATCCATTAACGATATGACAAAGACCTATGTATCCCTGGCCGCAGCGGCAGCCATGATCCCAGCCTTCACCCTGACTTCCTGCGAATCTCCTCAAACCACTCGCGAAGGCGCGAAAAAAGGTGCCATTTACGGCGGTGCAGCGGGTGTTCTCAAAGGTGCGCTCGATAACAAGGAAGGCAATGTCCTGAAGTCAGGCGTCATCGGAGCAGGGATCGGAGCTGGTACCGGTGCCGCGATCGGGAGAAGTAACGAAAAGAAAAACTACGGTTACTAGCCTGTCCCAAGATGAGTCCGTTCTCGGGCTCCCTGATTCTTCATTTTTCGAAAAAGCCGGCGGATCCCGTCGGCTTTTTCATCGGAATGATGACTGCTCCGGTCTCGGAAACGTCCCATTCCTCAAACATTCGTTCTAACTCCGGCCCCACCCCATGAGTAATCTCCCGGTCTCCAAAATGGAATTCGTTCAGGAACTGGTCGCTCGCGCAGCGACAGAATGCCCGGACGTCTCTCCTGTCATCGCCGAACACTTCGCCGAGCGCTTCTTCCGGTTTGTCCCCTACGCCGATGTGCTCAATGACCACAACAACACCTTGGTCGATGCGGCCCTGGTGATGCTGAAGCACATCGCGACCTACACCGGTCCCACTCCGAAAGTTTCCGTCCTCGAACAACCCTGCCACACTGTTATCGCGGCGCTGCAGCCGGATTCTCCCTTCCTGGTGGACTCCATCCGCATGGAAATTCACCGGTTAGGGCTCTCGATCCGATCGATCTTGAGTGTGGTGCTCGACGCGAGCCGCGACGCCTCCGGTCAACTGAACGATGTGGGTCAGGATGACCACGTATTGCAAGGTTCCAAGGAGGCCGCGATTTGTGTGGAGACCGAACCGCTCGGCGACACCGAAGAAGTCGATGCCGTGCGGGCAGCGATCGAATACGTACTGGAGGACGTTCGGCTCTCGGTTGCCGATTTTGGTGAAATGCGGGAACGCGCCCTCGCCGAAGCAGCCTATCTCCAGGAAAACCAACCTCCCACGGCGAGCGAAGACATCGCTGAGGCGCAAAAATTCCTCCAATGGCTCACGGAAGACCATTTCATTTTCCTCGGCTTTGACGAGCATCGCTTCCAAGAAGAAGACGGAACACGGGTCCTCCACCCGGTTCAAGGTTCAGCCCTCGGAACCATGAAACGCCATGCGAAACTGCGGCCTTGGGTTCTGGACGCGCTCTCTCACGATGCCCGCGAATTCATCGAATCGCCCTCCATTCTGACCTTCGTCAATTCGACCCACCGTTCTCTGGTCCACCGCCGGGCCTATCCGGATTACATCACCGTGAAACGCTTCAACGCGGAAGGACAGGTCATCAGCGCCTGCCGCTTTCTGGGATTGTTCACCTCTGCGGTTTACAACGAACTCCCTCGCGAAATCCCCATGGTGCGCCGCAAAGTTGAGGAGGTGCTGGCAAAATCGGGGTTCGGCAGCGGCGGCCACTACCAAAAAGCCTTGATCGGGGTCCTCAATGGTTATCCCCGAGACGAGCTGTTTCAAGCGACTGCCGACGAACTCTTCGACACCGCGATGGGGATCGTCCAGCTTCAGGAGATCCCTCGCGTTCGCCTCTTTCTGCGGCGAAATCCCTACGGCCGCTTTTACTATGGCCAGGTGTTTATCCCGAAGGATCTCTATCACACCGATCTTCGGAAGAAGATTCAGGACCTGCTTTGTGAGCGCCTCCAGGCCGACGACGTGGAGCTGCAAACTCACATGGGTGAGGGCGAACTCGGACGCTTGCGTTTCCTCCTCCGGATTCCGGAAACGGCTCAGACCGAAGTCAATGTCCGCGAACTGGAACACGAAGTCGTCGCCGTTTCACGGTCTTGGGAAGAGGCCTTTCAGGAGCAAATTCGTCAAAATCTGGGCGAGAGCGCCGCATCGCCCCTGATCCGTCTCTATCGCGGAGCGTTCCCGCTGGGTTACCAGGACCATTTTTCCACGCAGGAGGCGATTGCCGATCTCGACTCGGTCGCGGAGCTCGACCAGGGAGCAGAGCTTTCTCTGCGCCTGGCTGAGTATTCGGAGAAGCCGGATCACCTCAGTTTTCGGCTCTTTCATCGCGACGTTCCCGTTCCACTTTCCGATATTTTGCCGATCCTCGAAAGCATGGGGCTGCGGGCTGACAGCGAGCATCCCTATCGGATCGAACGAACCGACGGGACCGCGATTTGGGTCCATGAATTTCACCTCATCCCGGCCTTCGGCGGTTCCATCGAAGTGGCGGAGGTCGCCGAGGTTTTCCGAGAGGCCTTTCTCAACATCTGGCAAGGCGAAGCCGAAAACGATCGCTTCAATACGCTCATTTTGGGCGCGGGGATGACTTGGCGGGAAGTCGCCCTGTTGCGCGCCTACGCTCGCTACAATCGGCAGGCACGATTTGGATTCGGAACGGTCTTCACCGCGGAAACCCTGACCCAGCATCTCGAAATCGCGGCCTTGCTTCGGCGCTACTTTCACGCGCGCTTCGACCCGAACGGCGGCGGCAAAGGGAACGCCACCAAAATCGAAAAAGAGATTCAAGACGCCCTGGAACTCGTCCCCAGCCTCAACGAAGACCGCGTTCTGCGTCGTTTCCTCGAACTGATGAAGGCGACCCTGCGGACGAATTTTTTCCAAACAAAGCCGGATGGTTCTCCGAAATCGGCGCTCTCGCTGAAATTCAATCCCGCCGGGATTTCTGGTCTTCCCCTCCCCCGCCCCGCCTTCGAGATTTTCGTCTATTCGCCACGAGTGGAAGGGATTCACCTCCGTGGCGGAAAGATCGCACGTGGAGGATTGCGCTGGTCCGACCGACCCGAGGATTTTCGCACCGAAGTGCTCGGCCTCGTCAAAGCGCAACAGGTCAAAAACGCCGTAATCGTTCCCGTGGGAGCGAAGGGCGGATTCGTCGCCCAGAAGCTGCCGGTGGGCGATCGCCAGGCGATCATGGAAGAGGGCAAAGAATGTTATCGGACCTTTCTGCGCGGCTTGCTCGATCTGACGGACAACCTGGTGGATGGCGAAGTCATCCCGCCGCCGAACGTGGTTCGACACGATCCGGACGACCCCTATCTCGTGGTCGCTGCGGACAAAGGAACGGCGACCTTTTCGGACATTGGCAACGCCGTCGCTGCGGAATACGGATTCTGGCTCGGAGACGCCTTCGCCTCGGGCGGAAGCGAAGGCTACGACCACAAAAAGATGGGCATCACCGCACGAGGAGCCTGGATTTCCGTCCAACGCCACTTTGCCGAAATCGGCATCAACGTTCAGAAGGAAAGCATCACCGTGGTCGGAATTGGCGATATGGCGGGCGATGTTTTCGGGAACGGGATGTTGTGTTCGGAGCAGATCCAGCTCGTCGCAGCCTTCAACCATCTCCATATCTTCATCGATCCGAATCCCAATGCCCAAACCAGCTTCGCGGAACGGCAGCGGCTGTTTGAGAAGGTCGCCGGTTGGGGAGACTATGACACCAGCCTGATCTCCGACGGCGGGGCGATTTTCTCTCGCGAGCAAAAAGTCGTCGAACTCTCTCCGCAAATTCGGGAGCGATTTGCGATCAAGGCCGAACAACTAACACCGGGCGAATTGATCACCGCCCTGCTTCGCGCGCGAGTCGATCTGCTCTGGAACGGCGGGATCGGCACCTTTGCCAAAGCAAGCAGCGAGTCCCATGAGGACGCCGGTGACCGGGCCAATGACGCCCTGCGAGTCAATGCGAGTGAACTGGGCTGCAAAGTCATCGGCGAAGGCGGAAATCTGGGGTTTACCCAACGCGCTCGCGTCGAATTCTGCCTCAAAGGTGGGGCCTGCAATACCGACTTCATCGACAACTCGGCCGGGGTCGATTGCTCCGACCACGAGGTGAATCTGAAGATCCCGCTCAACGGCTTGATCGCGAAGGGAGCCATGACCCGGGAAGATCGCAATGATCTACTCGTGGGAATGACCGACGCGATTGCTCATCTCGTTCTGCAAAACAATTACCGGCAAACCCGCGCCATCACCTTGGCCCAGACGCAATCCCTCAAGCGCACCGTCGAATACATGCGCCTGCTGGATCAGTGGGAGCGCAACGGCGATATCGATCGCGACGTCGAGGCTCTCCCCCTCAATGAAGCGCTGACGGAACGCGTTTCACGGGGCCATGGGCTGACTCGCCCGGAGTTGTCCGTGCTCATCGCCTACAGCAAATCCATCCTCAAACAAACCTTCGTGAAGTCGGATATTCCCGAGGACCCTCTGATGTCGAAGATGGTGGAGAAGGCATTTCCGGCGGAATTTGTCGATCGGTTTCGGGTTGATCTCGCTCAGCATCAGCTGCGCCGAGAGATCGTCGCGACCCAGTGGGCCAACGATCTCGTCAATCTGATGGGCCCCAGCTACATCTACCGACTCGAAGAATCCACCGGCGCGACTCCGGCCGAAATTGGCCGAGCTTACGCCGCCGCCCGGGACATTTTCTCGCTCCCGGAGTTGTGGAACAAAATCGAAAGTTTGGATCTGAAGGTCGAACCGTCGGTCCAGCATCACATGATGTATGAGCTGAGCCGACTCGTCCGACGGGGAAGCCGCTGGCTCATCCGCAACTGCCGCGAAGATCTGGGTGACTTGCCCGCGCTGGTTTCCCGGTTTCGGCCCGGCGTTCAACAGGTCGCCTATACCCTCCACGGAATGTTGCACGAAGCAGCGTTGGCCTACTGGCAGAAGAATTACCGCACGTTCACCAAGGCGGGCGTTCCCGAGGATCTCGCTGCGGCGATCGCAGGTTCCAGCGGCGTTTTCTCCTCGCTCGGGGTCGTTTTCGCGGCGGAACGAACCGACACTTCGATCGAATTGGCCGCCGAAGTCTACTATGCGGTGAGCGACCGGCTCGACCTCCATTGGCTCTCCTATCGGATTCGCGATCTCTCGGTCTCAGATCACTGGGAGGCGCGAGCGAGAGAATCTTTCCGCGATGAACTCCACATCCAACAGCGCAAGGTCACCATTAGCGTGCTCGAAGGGCACACCGACGGAGATCCGATTGCCCAAATCGATGCTTGGTGCCAAGAACGCCAACGCAAGGTCGATCGCTGGACGATCGTGCTGGAAGAATTTCGCGCAGCGGGAAATCGGGATTACTCCGTCTATCCGGTTGTCTTGCGCGAGCTTTCCGTTTTAGTCGAGACGTGAATTTCGATGCCTCAAAACCGTTGATTGCGCAATCCTGGATGTGCCTGTTGGGAACTCTCGTCGCTTCGGTCGGCTTCGTGATGGCTGAATCAGACGAGGGATTTCCCAACGTCGCCGAAATCGGAAAACAGATCTTTCTCGATACCAGCCTCTCTCGGCCTCAAGGACAGGGCTGCGTTTCCTGTCACGACCCGCAGGCGGCTTTCGCGGATCTTCGCCCCGTTTCTCCGGGCGCGGTTCCCGGTCAGCTGGGCCAACGGAACGCACCCTCCCTCATGTATGCGGCGCTGATTCCTGGCCTCGCCTATGAAGACCTCTTAACGGACGAAGGATCAGAGATCTTCGTTTGGGAAGGCGGCTTGTTCCAGGACGGTCGAGCGCAAGATCTCTTCGCCCAAGTGCAGCAACCCTTTTTCGCCCCCCAAGAGATGAATCTGTCCGGACCGGCGGAACTGGCCAGCCGCCTTCGAGAATCGCCCTACGCCCCCGAGCTGCGCGCCTGGGTCGGAGAAACGCGTTGGCAACACGATGAGCATCTCAACTATCACGCGTTTCGCGCCGTCGTCGCTTTTCTCCAGGAACCGCTATTTCGTCCGTTCGACGCCCGGATCGATGATTTTCTCGAAGGCGATGACAACGCGCTGACCGCCGCGGAGAAGCGGGGGCTGGAAGTGTTTCGCGGAGCGGGAAAATGCGCCGATTGCCACTTTCTCGAGCCGACCTACTGGGAGAAGCCGTTGCTGAGTGATTACGGCTACGACAATATCGGTGTTCCTTCGCGCGGTGAAAAAGATCCCGGCCTTGGGGCACACACCGGAGGGCCGGATGAGCTAGGACTGTTCCGAGCCCCGTCACTTCGCAATGTGGCTCTGACCGCTCCCTACATGCACAATGGCTCGATCGCCACGCTGCAAGAAGTGATGGAGTTTTACAACAAGCGTGACCTCGAGCCGGAGCGCTGGGGCCCGACCGACTATCCCGAAACCGTGAACCGAGATGATTTCGGCGATCTCGGCCTGACCGACGAACAGGTTCGCGACCTGGTCGCGCTGATGGACGCGTTCACCGATCGATCCGTCCTCGAAATGAAACCCGGAGACCTGTTTCCCACCCCGCCGGAGGGAACGCCTTCCAGCGCCGAGAAACGCCTCGCCTTCCCGGACTGGACCCATCGACTTCATCCCGCCTACCAAACGGACTAGGCGAAGTGGAAGTTGGGCTTGATGCTTCTGATTCGACCCTCTAGGCTCGCCGGACGTTGAAAACTCCGCCGCTGCTCGAAGTCCGCCACATGGGAAAACGCTTCCCCGGGGTTCGCGCGCTTCATCAAGTCTCCCTGCAGTTGGAAGCTGGCGAAGTGCTCGCGGTTCTGGGAGAGAACGGAGCGGGGAAGAGCACCTTGATGAAGATTCTGGCCGGGGTGCAGTTGGCCGATGAAGGAGAGCTCTTGGTCGATGGAAAACCCGCGCAGATCAGCTCGGTCGGCGACGCGATGGACCTGGGGATCTCCTTGATTCATCAGGAGTTGAATCTGGCGACCAATCTCAGCATCGGCGCGAACATCTTCTTGGGTCGCGAACCTCTGAAGCGCGGACTGATCGACGACGCGACGATTGATCGGGAATCGAAGCGATTTTTGGAGATGGTGGGATTAGACGCCGATCCACGGGAACTGGTCGAGAACCTCACGATTGGACGGCAACAGCTGGTGGAGATCGCCAAGGCTCTTTCGACCAAGGCTCGCGTGTTGATCATGGACGAGCCGACGTCCAGTCTCTCTCAAACCGAGGCCGAACGTCTTTTCACGGTGGTCAAAGATCTCCGTTCTCAAGGTGTTAGCATCATCTATATTAGCCATCGACTCGGTGAAGTGATCGAGCTGGCGGATCGCGTCACCGTTTTGCGTGATGGAGAGAACGCGGGAGAACTTCAGCGCGAAGCAATTACTCATGATGCGATGGTGCAGCTGATGGTCGGTCGCGAAGTCTCGCAGTTCTATGCGCGCACCATTCATCAACCCGGCGAGTTCGCGCTCGAAGTTCGGAACCTGCGGACGCCCATCCATCCCACCCACGAACTCAGTTTTGCGATCAAAGCCGGTGAAGTCGTCGGCATGGCCGGACTGGTGGGAGCTGGCCGCAGCGAAATGCTCAACACCGTCTTCGGGGTAACCCCACCTTTGGGAGGAGAGGTTCGCGTCAACGGCCAACTCGTGGATCTGCAATCACCCATCGACGCCATTTCGGCAGGGTTAGCCCTTGTGCCTGAGGATCGCAAGCAGCAGGGATTGATCCTCGATATGTCGGTGCGGGAGAACCTCAGCCTCGCCAGCCTCAAGCGCGACAGCCTGCGTCGCCACTTTCTCAATGACGACCGCGAGGCGGAAATCAGTGAGAGCATGATTCGCCAAATGCGCATCAAAACGCCCAACGCATCCCAAATGGTGCGTTATCTTTCCGGTGGCAATCAGCAGAAGGTCGTCCTCGGAAAATGGCTCGCCCTGGAACCCAAGGTCCTTCTCCTCGACGAACCCACTCGCGGAATCGACATCGGTGCGAAACAAGAGATCTACAGCCTGATGGAAAATCTGGCGGAGCGCGGCGTCGCGATCTTATTTGTCTCCAGCGAGTTGGAGGAAGTCATCGGGATGAGCGATCGCGCCCTGGTCATGCACGAAGGCCAAATTACCGGAGAACTCCGCCGGGAAGAACTCAGCGAAGAAGCGATCATGCAACTCGCGACCGGCAACCCCACACCCGTTTCCTAACTACCTTACGCATCCATGGATTTCACCGCTCTTCTCGATCGTATCCGCGCTTTCCTCGACGCCAAAGACAAGCGCGTCCTCGGCATTTTCGCGCTGCTCTTCGTCGTTTACGTCGCCACCTGGATCATGAACTCGAATGCGTTCATGTTAGGATACAACCAGGAGAACTTGATTCGGCGGACCTCGCTCTTCGGGATTCTGGGGATCGGCGTGGCCTTGGTCATCATCACCGGAGGCATTGACCTTTCGTTAGGCTCCGTCGTGTGTTTGGTCGGTGTTGGGGTGCCCTGGCTTCTGGTCAACCACGCCTGGCCTGTCTGGCTCACCCTCACCGTGGCCTTGGCGATTCCCCTGCTCATCGGACTGGGACATGGCCTTTTGGTGACCAAGCTGAAGCTCCAGCCATTCATCGTCACCCTCTGCGGTTTGCTAATGTATCGCGGCATCACCCGCGCCTTCACCAGCGACCAGACAGCCGGCTTCGGCAATGACTTCAAGGGCCTGCGTTGGCTGGCAACTGGCGAGATTCCACTCTTTCCTGGCTTTGGCCTTCCGGTCCCTTGCGTGGTTCTCATCATCGTGGCTGTCTCCGTCGGTATCTTTCTCAATCGAACCATCTACGGTCGTTACCTCCTCGCTCTCGGGAACAATGAAGAAGCGGCCAGGTTCAGCGGAATCGACACCGACAAGATGATCATCTTCGCCTATGTCATTTGCTCGGGTCTCGCCGGACTGGCCGGGTTGCTCTTTGTCCTCGACCTCAATCAGGCGCAGCCGGTCGATCACGGAAATTTCTACGAACTCTACGCCATCGCGGCAGCCGTATTAGGCGGTTGTAGTCTGCGGGGAGGAACCGGAACCATCATCGGGGTCATCATCGGGACGGCGCTGTTGGTCGTCTTGCGCAACATGATGAATCTGGTCTTCGCCGGTTTTCAGCGGGCGGAATTCGCCGTGATCGGCATCGTCATTCTCCTCGGAGTCATCGCGGATGAATTGGCAAAACGAGCCGTTGCAAGAAAACGCGCTGCTCAGAAACAAATCGACTCCCAAGCTTAGTTAGTTAGGGGCGTCGCCTTCGATCGACCAAAAAGGCAACAGCAGAAATTCGTCGAGTTCTGACCGATTCACGGATTGCAAATCATCCATCGAGTCAAACGGAACAAGGGTGAGTTCACGCACGTCGCCCACTTGATAACCTGAACTGGGGAGCAACTCGCGATCCCGAAATCCCCAGTGGTAAACGAGGACTTCCTCTTCGTCGTAGTCTCCTTCCATCCGTTCCAAAATCCGATATTTCGCGGCATAGAGAGAAGCGGGATAGGGAACGGTTTTGGGATCTTGCAACGCGGCTCGCTCGATCAATTCCCCACTTACGACCAATGCTCCGTCCGGAGCAGGCGTTGGCTTTTCTCCGGGCTGAAAGAGGACGTCCCGCCAATTCACAGTCGTCTCACGGGCGACGGTTTCACTGAGAAACAGGTCCCGCGCCGCGATCGCCCACACCACGATCTTCTTCCCTTCCAACGCGCCCGGACGCATCGCCAAGGTCTGCCGAACTCCGGTCGAGGCTTGACCATTCTGCGCGATCGTATCGATCGTGATTCCTAACCGATGCGCCAAATGCTGCGCGAAGCCCGCTTTCTCACCCCAGTGCATCGCTTCCGCAGAGAAGATGTTCGTAAAGCTATCGCCCAAGAGAATAACGGGAGAATCCTGGTCGTAGATATCGACCGGTTCTTTCGTATCCGCGTGTCTCACGTGAGTCAAATTGACATTCTCCAACCGAAAGTTCGCGCTTTTGGCTCCTAAGTCTAACTTCTCCACCAGGTCGCCCAGGTAACAGGCTCGACCAGGCTGATAGCTGTAGCGCTCCGACTTCGCTTCAAGACTTGCGAACCACGGACGCTCTTTGATGGCATCGGCAACGAGCAACGCGCTTCGCTCCATGGTTCGGGGCGTCCAATGCGTGTCTTGCTTCAGGAACACATTCGTATCTTGAGCCCAGTTAGCATAAGTGTCGGCCAGATCCAGAACCTCGATTCCGGCGTCGCGCAGTCGATCGTAAAAGGGCTGCGCATCGGGATGGCGCAGCGCTTCGGTTCGTGGTTCTCCGCCCAGTCCATAGATCATCGGCTTCACCGGAATCGGCACCAACAAGAGTTCTACACCAGCTTCGCGGAGTTGTTCGCCAAATGCCAAAATGGCGGGTTCCGGTTGATTCCAGGGAGGAAGAGTTGGGTCTTTGGCCACGGAAGTTGGCTCCGGTTTGAGTGGACCATACCCCGTCAGCGAATCGATCGCCGGGCGGAAGAACAGCCACCCGTCTCCTCCGATCACGGTTTTCCGGTTTCCCTCGTTCAACGTCCCGGTCAGGGCACGCTGAAAGAATTGCCGCATCGGACGGATGAACTCCGCGTCTTCGACGGCGGCTTCCCACGACTCGCGGTGATCGATGAAACTAGGAAACGTGCGTTCGATGCGGGGATCTGCCTCGCGTTTTCGCGCTAGATGGTTGATGGCCTCATCCGTTGGCCGCGCGAAAAACTCGTGAACCGGCACCCAACCATTGGGCTCGATCAGATCACTCACATTCCGGAATAAGGGCGGGAGAGCAATCATCCCTAAAAAAATCCCGGTCAGAAACCACACCGCCGCCGCGCTCATCCGAATCGTCGGATCGTCGATTTCTTCCTCGTAGGGATTGGGGCGGTATTCCGGGGGCTGACTCATACGCGGTGCGTCTTCCGATACGTTGATTTTGCGAACAATTCAAATCTTGCTCACCAATACCCTGACAGAAGCACTACTTGGCAGATTCGATCTCCTCCGGTAAGCGGCGGGACACATCAAATTGCCCATGAGGCTTGGTCCGCTTCTGAACTTGAAAACCAGGGCGATCGACGAAGGCCGCGTGGACGGATTCTGCTCGTTCCGGGTCATAGGCACCTTGATGAACGTGAAGGAGATAACGAAGGACCAAGGGCTCATCCGGAGCGATGATGTAACCTTCATCGAAACAGAACGAAGCTCCCATCCATCCGTCCTGACGAACATGCCATTTGCTGGGATAGCGGGGATTTTCGGGATGATCGAAGTAGGTGATGCCTTCGGTAACGACCTTGCGATCCGCCGCACGCCCTGAGGATACCGGCCCGCTATAATCGACCCACTTGGCGGACTTCCCGAAAAGCCCTGCCTCTGTGCGATCTCCGTGGCTGTTCGTTAGGGTTCCTCCACCGAAATACTCGGAAACGGACTTGGCGACCCGAACCGCCAGGAAACCGAAGTTCGTTTTTCCTAACTCCACGACCTCTCCGGACGTTGGAACGCGGAATGTAAGCTGGAGTTCGAGAGCGTGCTCCTCACCTTCCAGATTCATCAGAGCGGCAACCACTTCTTGCTCCATCACTTCGGTGCCAGCTTCATCGAACCAACCCAAGAGCGACGCCATGATCGACTCTGATTCACCATCGACGTAACTCAACCACGTCTTCTGACGAATCTGGCTCTTCGTGGTATCACTCCAGAAATCGACGCCATTCACCCTGTGATGGGCAAACCAAATCGAACGATGATGATCGTGGTTCGCCGCCCCGGGATGTCCCATTCGGGTCAATGAGGTGCCCGCAGGCCCTTTCATGGGATAGAAAAATGGGCGAGGATATTCCGACCCGAAGTGCCAGCGGGTCTTCTCGATCCCTTGAAATTGGAAGGAGACTTGGTGTTGGGGAAGCGAGATGATCTCGTGATCCTGGATCGGTTCCGCCATTGATGAGCAAGTCGCCAGAACGAAGATAACCATCCCAACCCTCACTGCTCTTCGCGTTTCGTTAGGGTTTCTCATAGAACCGCCCAATCTGCCCTAGGATTTGTTTCCGAGCTTCGATCAGGCTGAGTTCTCCTTGGTGTCGCCAGACGATCTTGCCCTCTGAGTTCACCAATACTGTGTAAGGCAGCCCACCCTGCCACGCAGGATCCAAGGCTTCCGCCAACCGATCGAGGTCTTGAGAGAAGAGGTAGTTGTTGGTCGTCCGCCCCTCTTTCTGAACCGATAACTCGGTCCGTTTTCCCATCGCGGCATGCTCGCTTTCCAAGAACTGGAGCACCTTCGCTTCTTGGGTCGGCTCATCCACACTGATGGTGATGAGATCGAATCCGCGATTCTCGAACTGGCGACCGAGCGAAACGAGATCTGGGAATTCCGCAACGCAGGGGCCGCACCACGTTGCCCAGACATTGATCAACCGGAGCTTTTCAGTCCCGTTCGCAACCAACTTCCGAACCCCTTCATCGTCGATCCCTTCAACCGTGACCACTCGCGCTTGCCAAGCGGCTTCGGTTTTTCCGACGGAATCTTTCTTGTAGGCCCACTTCGTCGAACACCCGAAAGCCCGGGTCGTCTCGACCGGAACTGGCTTGCCCGCGAGCAGCGCATCGATCGCATTCCGAGCATCATGTTGCGTGGCGCCAGTCTCGTATTTGGAATCGTCAATCCGCCCCTGATAACGCAACTTTCGTTCTCGATCGAAAATGAAGATCTGCGGGGTCGCCATCGCCCCGAACGCCATTGACGTTGCTTGGGTCTCCCCATCGTAGAGATAGGGAAAGTTGAACCCGTAGAGTTTGGCGTGGGCTCTCATCTCTTCATAGCTATCTCCGAAGACCGAATATCCTAACTCATCAACTCGGACTGAAGACGCGTCGTTCGGTGAAATGGCGACCAACTGGAAACTCTGATCTCGGTAGTTTTCGACCAAGGCCTTGACCCGCTCTTCCACGGCTTGGGCGGTGGGGCAATGATTGCAGGTAAACAAGACCGCGAGGACTTCGGCATCGGCATATTGCGCGAGAGCGTGTTGTTTGCCATCGACGCCGAGGAGATCGAAGTCGGGTGCGGACGCGCCAATCTCCAGAGTCTTCACGCCATCCGGTGGCGGCGGGGCGGCAACCGCCGAAGCAAGAACGCAAACAAAGCACCAGAGAAGAGGGGTTTTCATGACGACTATTCGAAGGGGTGTCGAATCACTGGTCAAGCGGAATCCGAAAAGCCGTGAGGGCGGAATTTTCGGCTGGCTTGAGGTCGTTTGCTGGCTAAGCTCCCCTAACCATGCCACCATCCGGCAAACAGATTTTTGCGTTTTTTGGAACGGACGACGCCCGGGTCAAGGAAGAAGCCCTGAAGTTGGCTCGCAAGCTGACTCCGAAGGACAACGTCGATTTTGGGCTGGAACTGGTCAACGGCAACGCCGAAACCAGCGAGCATGCCTCCCGCATCGTCAGCGACACGATCGAGGCTCTCCAAACCCTGCCATTTTTGGGCGGGGATAAAACGGTGTGGTTGCAAGGCGCGAACTTCTTTGCCGACAATGTCACCGGGCGAGCCGCCGCCACTCAAGCCGCAATCGAGCGCCTCACCAAGGTTCTGGATGCAGGCTTGGCCCCGGGGGTCTCTTTCATCATCAGCGGAACGTCTCTCGATAAGCGGCGCGCCTTCTACAAACGGCTGGGAAAAGCCGGGGACATCACGATTTACGATCTCCCCGATCCTTCCAAAACTGGCTGGGAACACGAAGTCATGGCGCTGGTCAAGAAGCGGGCGGACGAGCTGGGATTTCAGTTTCAACCGGAAGCATTGGAGTTTTTCGTGATGTGCACGGGAGAAAATACCCGGCAGTTGGATAGCGAACTCCAGAAACTGGGAACTTATCTGGGCCAAGAAACCACGGCAACGAGTGACGATGTCCGCGCGGTGGTAGCCGCGACCCGAGCCGGCGTCATTTTCGAAATCGGCGATGCAATTGCCGAGCGCAATCTTCCCCGATCGATCGAGCTGATCGATCAACAGCTTCGGAAGGGAGAAAACGCGATCGGGATTCTATTGGCCGCGATCGTGCCGCGGGTACGCAGCCTGCTCCTGGCCCGCGATCTCCTGGAGAACTACGGACTGAAGGGTGGCAACTACCGAAGCTATGAATCGAACATCAATCGGCTCCCGAAATCGGCAACGGCGCACCTTCCCCGGAAGAAGGATGGCGGAATCAGCGCCTATCCCATTTTTCTAGCCACCAAAGGCTGCCAACGGTTCACCCTGCAAGAACTGCGCAAGGGCTTGGACGCTTGCCTGACGGCCAATCGCCGTCTCGTCACAACTCAGATGGAACCCAAAACGGTGCTCAGCCAACTCGTGATCGAGCTGCTCAATTGACCAAAAAAAGCGACCGCCACGCGAACGCAGCGGTCGCCAAAAAACGATACCTCGGAAAAGAGGTTTACAGGGAGCCTTTCAGGGCGCTGTTCACGACGCTTTCCAATTCCGAAAACTTCTCATGGCGTGCTTTGGCCTGAGCCTGCACTTCGGAAAGACGAGCCTGGGTTTCCCCGTTCTGCTGCTTCAACGCCGCAATCTCCTGGCGAAGTTTACCAAGCCACTCGGAACTGGCAGCGGCTGTCTTCATCTTCTCTTGGAGGTGAGAGACTTTTTGAAGCAGCTCCGCTTTGAGTGCCTGCTCAGTGCTCAGCTTCGATGTCAATGTATCCACTTCCTTTTCCAATTGTTTTTTGTCGGGGGCAACCGTCTGCGCGACGACCTTTGGTGCGGCGTCCGTTTTCACCGGAGCTTTCACGCTGGTTTCCCGCAGCTTCTTTAGCTGATCTTGGAGGCTCTGGATCGTCTCACCGCGACTGTTGGCCAGCTTTTGGGCGGCAGCCAGACGCTCCTGAGCTTTCGCTTGGAGTTCCTGGAGGGCGGAAACGGCCGGGGTAGATTCCGTGGACGCCACTTGAGCCGAATCCGTCGATGCGTTCTGGGCCAGTTGACGATTGAGCGTGGCGACTTGGTGGCGAAGCTGGTTTCCAGCCGCCTCATGGCTACCCATTTGGGATTCCAATCCGGTTAGCTTCGCGAGCAAACCCGCATTCTCCGCGCTGAGGGATCTGACCTTGGCCTCGAGCGCCTCATTCTTGCCACTCTCTTTCGGAGCAGACCGGGCCGCTTGGAGCGCTTTCTGCATTTCAGCGGCCTGGGAAATCGACGTCGAAGCGACCAAGGTAGCCTTGGCCGAAGCTGATGAAGCTTGTTTTTTCGCGACCAGAGTCGCTTCCTGCGCGGCGTTCAATTGCTCCCGAACGGATTCCAGACTGGCCTTCAGAGCCGCCTACTCAGCCGCCACCGCGCGCATCTTGACCGGATCAGCTTCGTTCACGCCCCCGTCCGTC
>CAYGQD010000051.1:0-36208 GCA_964351855.1 uncultured Verrucomicrobiales bacterium | reverse complement strand
GATCTACACCCTTGCCGAAGCCTCCCTCGCCACCGGACAAGATTTCCTTCGCATTCACTGTTTCCCATTTCGCATGACCGACGCACGTATGAACCGTGCACTGGCAGAGTCAGAGAAAACGGCCGAAGGAAAAGCACTCCTTGAATTTTGGGCGAATTTGAAGATCGGCTATGACTATTTTGAAATTGTGGGCAAGCCGCCCTCGACGAGCCTGAAAAACGGGAAATATGTGTTTGAGTGAGCGGCATGGTCGGCTACTTCTATAACCCAATCAGATGCCCGCTTGGTCTGCAGATCGCGAACTCGAAGTCGCCTGTCGCATTGGTTCCCTTTCGAATTTCGAACGAGCTATCGAAGAAGGGGCTGACGTCAATTGCGATGGAGGTTCTCCTCTTTTCTTGGCGATCATGGGCAACCACCGGCAGATCGTCGAGGAACTCGTTGCCCGGCAGGCTGAAGTTTCGATGTTTCTTCGCAAATCGGAGATCAAGAAACTGAAGTCCTCTCCCGAGATCGTCGAAGCGCTGATGGCCGGAGCACCACCTCCGGTCGAAGACGACGAGTCGCCGCCGGAGGCGGACGAAGATGAAATCAGTTAGATTCCGACCGGTGGCTGGATATCATGGTGTTTAAGGAATTTTTTGAGTTCCGGAACACCACAATCCGCTAAAACGTGGTCACCATAGACGACCGTCGGAGCCAAGGTCTGGCCAGAGAGTTCTACCATCGTCTGAAACTGCTTCTCACTGGAAAGCACATCGATTTCGTTAAACTCATACCCCAAATTCTGGAGGTAACTGGTCACTCCAATGCACCAGGGGCAGCCGGGCTTACTATAAACGGTCAGTTCGTTGGGGTCTTGAGGCATTCAGTGCGCAGTGAAGGTTGAAAATCAGTTTGGTCTGGAAAGCGGATTCTAATCAATACGATTTTGCGAAAATGATCCGTCGGGGACTCGGATTGCCGGTGTAAAAACAAGTTCCGGTTTCTGGCTCGGAGAAATCAGGATCGGTGGGAATACAACGAATGGTGACCTTCAGCTCTTTGGCCAATCTTTCTTCGTCGGCTGCTGTGCCTCCCCAATGAGCAAAGGCAAAGCCGCCATGGATTTCCGGTTTCTTCGCGTTCTTAGCTGTGAAAAAGGCTCTGAACTCTTCCATGGTGTCGATTCGATTCGTGTTTTGGTTCCGCAAATCTACCGCCCGCTGTAAAAGCTGTTCCTGAATCTCGAGAAGCATCCTTGGGATCTGTTCAATTGCCTCGTTCGATGTCACGAACGCCTTTTCTTTCGGGCTTTGGTCTCTGCGGCAGATGGCGACGGTGCCGTTCTCCAAATCACGAGGACCAATTTCGATTCGAATCGGAACCCCCTTTTTGATCCATTCCCAGTTTTTGACCCCACCACCCAGATCACGGGAGTCAACGTGCACGCGGATGGGCTCGTTCCAAGCCGTTGCGGTTCGGAGCTTCTGTGCGAACGCCTCGGTCGCCTCAAGCACCTTGGCTTTGGTTTCCTCCTTTGGGGTAATGGGGAGGATCACGACTTGCTGGGTGGCGATTCGCGGAGGCAGAACAATGCCATCATCATCACCGTGCGCCATAATCACCGTGCCAATCATCCGAGTGCTCACACCCCAACTCGTCGTCCAAGCGTGCTCCTTCTTCTCATTACGGCCCTGAAAAATGATTCCGGAGGCCTTCGAAAAATTTTGCCCAAGGAAGTGAGAGGTTCCGGCCTGGATCGCTTTTCGATCCTGCACCATTGCCTCGACCGTGAGGGTAATCTCGGCACCGGGAAAACGCTCCGCCTCCGATTTTTCTCCAGGAATGACCGGGATGGCCAAGTATTCCCGCATAAAGGTTTCGTAAACTCCATGCATTTTTTCCGTTTCTTCGATGGCTTCTTCTTTGGTCTCGTGGGCGGTATGGCCTTCTTGCCAAAGAAATTCCGTGGTCCGCAGAAACAGGCGGGGACGCATTTCCCAGCGCATGACATTGGCCCATTGATTGATCAAAATGGGTAAGTCACGATAACTCTGAACCCACCGTGCATAGGCCGCACCGATGATGGTCTCCGAGGTGGGGCGGATGACATAGGGCTCTGCGAGTTTGCCCTTTGGCACCATCTTGAAGGTGCCGTCATCCTGCTTCTCAGCTTCCAGGCGGTGATGAGTGACCACGGCACATTCGGTCGCAAACCCCTCCGCATGCTCGGCTTCTTTCTCCAGGTAACTCAGTGGAATCAGGAGCGGGAAATAGGCGTTTACGTGTCCGGTATCCTTGAACATTTGGTCCAACTGCCGCTGGATCTGTTCCCAGAGCCCATACCCCCAAGGCTTGATCACCATGCATCCGCGAACTTCAGAGTTCTCAGCCAAATCGGCCGCGCGAACGACTTGTTGATACCATTCGGGAAAATCCTCTTCTCTCGTGGGTGAAATAGCGGGTTTGGACGGTTTCGACATCGGTCAGGAAAAAGGAAGACAGTTCGGTTGCGGTTCGATTCTCGTCAACCTCGGGTTGTGAAATCTCACCAATCCCATCGATTCCGATTTGGGTTGAATCGTCCTAATCGGAGGTGAGAAGCTGATGGAAGTAGGGCTCTAGCTTCTGGCTGAACAGAACCCGCTGAGTGACGCCAACCGAGATTCGCCGCGCTTCAGCCCGGTCAATTTTGAGCTTCCGCGTGAGAAATGAGCTTTGCGACTTTCGGAGCATTCGAATCGTCGCTGCGCCAATCATTGCAGGCATGACCGTTGCCAGTTTCATGCGTCTGTTCACCAATCGTTGCGAATAGCAGAGACCTTCTCGCAATCCCTCCTCCGCATGATTCAACCAATTCACAGACACATTCATCAAGGCGCCCTGGTTCGTGTTCCAAGGACCATCTTCCCATCCCGCGTATTCCAGCTCGTCCAAGGGAAGGTAGCAACGTCCATTCTTCACATCCTCCCCAAGATCACGGATGATATTGATGTATTGGAGTCCTCTTCCATAGGCCTCACCGCTGCTGGCCATCGACTCGAACGAGACATCGGCAAAATGATCGAACGCGAGCGAACCGAGTTCCGTCCAGAATCGACCCACACTCCCAGCAACCTGATTGGCATAATTGGTAAGCTCAACGCCTGAGGACAGAAACCGCATCGCCCCGGGTTCTGATTCGCCAAACATTTCCAGATCTGCCAGCTGGCCGTCGGTGATCGCATTCATCACGCGATCTACGGGGGTTCGATATTCCGGTGTGAGGGCTGCCAGCCATTCCAGCACATCTGTAGCCTTCTGAAGCAGCTTCCGCTCCCCACGATCCTCAACGACGGGCAGGAAATCCGTCTGGATTTGGTCATCGAACGCTTTCAGATCTTCTCGGGGAACTTCGGGAAGCCTCAGAATCTCACAATAGCGCTTCAGCAACGCTTTCCGCTGCACCAACTCCACGTTCGCCGTATCCGCGAGGGTATCAGAGGTGCGGGCCAGCAGATAACCGAGACTGCAAACGCCGCGAACCTCGTTAGGCAGCACCCTCAGAGTCATGAAGAATGATCGAGAGACATCTTTGAGCACTTTTCCTCCGAGAGAACGCTCAAAGTCGTGGGCAGTAAGGTTGGTCGTCTGGCTCACAGGGTTACCGGCTTGATTTTCATGGTCAGAGCAGCGAATAGGACCACTAACCGGGCAGGACATTTTGCCCGTGGATCATGGTGCGACAAGTTTATTTTCACGTTCCCTTTTGTCATCGCATTTGCCCATATTGCGGCTTCTACAAGCATCAACCGGGTTCAACTCCGATGAAACCGTTTGTCGATGCCTTGGCCAAAGAATTCCGGTGCGCGGTCGAGGCAAATGATCCCGAGTTGGAAACGGTCTTTTTCGGAGGCGGAACGCCTTCCCTGCTTTCTGGCGAACTCTGGCAGCGCTTAACCGATGCGCTCCGTCCTAATCTGGGAAGTCGGCTTCGGGAATGGACGCTTGAAGCAAATCCACGAACCTTTGATGCCGAGAAAGCCCAAATCTGGCTCGAGACTGGCGTTTCTCGGGTCAGTCTTGGCGTCCAGTCCTTTGATCAAGCCGTCCTCTCAACCTTGGGGCGGGATCACTCACCGGAAGAAGCCGAAGATGCTGCCAAAATCCTTCTCAACGGCGGATTTTCTTCCGTCAGCCTGGATTTCATGTTCGCCATTCCCGGACAAAGTCTCGATTCCTGGCGAGCTGCCCTGAAACGTGCCCTCGATTTGGATCCAGACCATATTTCGACCTACAATCTGACCTATGAAGAGGATACGGAGTTTCTTTCGCGGTTTGAATCGGGAACCTGGACCCAAAACGCGGACCGCGATGCGGAGTTCTTCAGCGTGGCTCATGAAACGCTAACTCAGGCCGGGTTCGACCACTACGAAGTTTCAAACTTTGCCAAACCCGGTCATCGCAGTCTTCACAATCAGGCGTATTGGGCCGGGGCGAATTACTTGGGAATTGGGCCAAGTGCTGTCTCAACTCTCGGTTATACGCGATGGAAGAACGTCCCGGATACCAAGGTTTACGTAGAGATGATCGAGAAATTCGGGCATTCCCAACGCGACGCCGAGACGCTATCCGATGAAGACTTGCGGTTGGAACGTCTCGGACTAGGCCTGCGAACCCTATCCGGGTTGCCACGCGCCGATTTCGAACGAGAGGCCATCTGGGCATTGCTCGAAGAAGGGTTGGCAGAATGTGACGCTGAGCGATTTTGGCTCACGCTCGAAGGGATGATGGTTGCGGATGAGGTGGCTGCGTTTCTTGTCTAAACGGATTGCACCTGGCGTTAGGAGCGCAGCTGGAGGGATGCTTGACCAATCCGGACACAAAGTTCATCGAAACTGATTCCGATCGCTTGAGCGGCCTTGGGAAGGAGACTGCTGGCCGTCATTCCGGGAATCGTGTTTGCTTCCAGGACAAAGAATTGCCCCTCTTCGTTTAAGAGCACATCGACCCGGGAATAGACTTCGATACCCAGAGCCTGATGAGCTTTGAGCGCCTCTTGCTGAACGGCGTTGGTAACGTCCGCAGGAAGGTCTGCCGGACAGAAATAGTCCGTTCCGCCGCCTTGATTCATCCACGGATATTTGTTGTTCATGTCGTAGAATCCCGATCGCGGCTGAATGTGAATCACCGGGAGTGGCTCGTTATTGAGAACTCCTACCGTCAGCTCCTTTCCTTGAACGAATTGCTCGACTAAAAGCGTGTCGCAATACTTTCCCGCATCCGCCACAGCAGCTTCCCATTCCGATTGATCGTTCACGATGTGAACGCCGACGCTCGACCCTTCCCGAGGCGGCTTTGCCACGCAAGGGAAGCTAAGCACCGCCCCCGCTGCTGCTGCCACCTCAATCAATTGATGCGTCGGTGTGGAAACGCCGGCAACCAGGAAGCGTTCCTTGCTCTTGATTTTATCGAACGCGAGGCGGCTGCTCTCGGTCCCGGCACCGGTGTAAGGAACTCCCAAGGCTTCCAATTGGGCTTGAAGTTCTCCGTCTTCACCGAACGTACCGTGGATCACATTGAACGCGAGATCCGTCCCGGCAGGAAGATCGACCTTGCGCTCCGTCACATCGACTAGAGTCACATTATCACAGCGACTTTGGAGGGCTTCCAAAACCGCAATTCCGGACGCGAGCGACACCGTTCGCTCCGAACCCGGACCTCCCGCCAAAACGGCAATTTTCAGTCTTCTGAAGTCGGTCATAAACACTTAGAATGGTTGATCATCCCCTAAAATCTGGACCTCGGTTTCCAACTCGATATTCCGAAGCTGCTTCGCTTTTCCTTGAATCTGAGCGATCAGTTCAAGCACTTCCCCAGCTTTCGCATCTCCGTCGTTCACGATGAAATTCCCGTGAACTTCCGAGACTCTCGCCTTGCCTACGCTGAGATTCTTCAGCCCAAGGTCGTCGATGAGCTTTCCCGCTCCGCAGACTTCCGGATTCTTAAAAATGCAGCCTGCACTTGCGGCGATCGGCTGGGAACCTTTGCGATGACTTTTTGAATCCGCCAGCTTCTGGTCGATCGCCGCCCGGCTCTCTTTAACACCGCGAAAGACCGCCGAAACGATGAAATTTTCGGTGAACTCAGGAACGCTGCGGTATCTGAAATCGATTTCTTCTGCCATTTTCGTCCGGATCTCACCTTCTTGATCGATAAAGGTTACGCTGACGACCTGATCGAACGTTTCGATGCCCATGGCTCCGGCATTCATGCGAATTCCTCCGCCGACATTGCCGGGAATCCCTTCCATCCACTCAAATCCTCCGATCTCAGCGGATTGTGCAACCGAACTCACGCGTTTGAAGCGCGCTCCGACACCAACTTCAATCAGTTCACCCTCCACTTCCACGCGCTCGAAATCTCCCTTGAGGGGATGAATGACCACACCGGAAATACCGCCATCGCGGACCAGTAGATTCGAACCCCTGCCGACGACGCGAATCGGCAATTCCTTCTCCCGGCAAAATTTGACCACTCGAGCAAAACCCGCTACCGTATGCGGCTCGATCCAAAACTGAGCCGGTCCTCCGATCCGAATCGTAGTGTGGCGATTCATGGGCTCATAGAGGCGCAGCTTTGCCTCTTCTTCCTCCAAGGCCTCTTGAATCATGGTCAGAGTTTGGAGATCACGAGCCAACTCTGTGGTGATCTCGTGAACGTCGCCAGCACCGAGGCTGATCAATGAATCACCGGGTCGAAGAAGATTTCCGAGCGTGAGACGGGCCTGATCCTTGTCCGGAATGAACGAAACTTTAGAGGATCCGAACTCCTCGACCGCCTCGCAGATCGTTTTCCCCGAGATTCCCGGGATCGGAGCCTCGCTCGCGGGATAGATTTCAGTGACCACGAGTTCATCGACTTCGTCAAACGCGCGCCCAAACTCGTCGCGAAGCAGTTGCGTCCGGGTGAAACGATGCGGTTGGAAGACGCAGAGCAGCCGATTTGGCCTCAATGAACGCGCCGTCTGTAAGGTTGCGGCGATCTCGGTCGGATGGTGACCGTAGTCGTCGAACAGTTGGAAATCGGCGGAGCGGAACTTGCCCTCTAACCTTCGTTTCGCCCCGCGAAACGTTCCCAAAGCCGCCTTGATGATCCCAAACGTCACTCCCAGTTCGCTGGCCAGAGCAACGACGCTCAAGGCGTTCAGCACATTGTGCCGACCGGGAATACTCAGTTCGATTTCGCCCAAATCTTCGCCTCGTTTGGTCACATGGAACGAAGTGCTTCCCTGCTTCTCCAGCAACTGATGGGCGGTGTAGTCGCAATCTTCCCAGCCGTAGGAAATGGCGTTCTCGCGATTGGCGCAGAGGTCGGTCGCACCCGTGTCACTCCCGCAGTAGATAAATGCTCCCCGAGTTTGATCGAGCAACTGACGAAAGACCGCGTAAATCTCTGCGATCCCCTCATAGAAATCCAGGTGCTCTTCCTCAATATTGAGGATGATGGCGTGTTCGGGACGAAACAAGGCCAGGGTTCCGTCGCTTTCATCGCCTTCTGCGACAAGGTAATCCGAAGCCGGTTCCCAGTGAGCATTGGTGCCGAGCAGGGGAATTTCCGCGCCAACGTAGTGTGAAGGCTTGAGGCCTCCACTGCGCAGAACATGTGCAGCCATCGCTGAAGTCGTCGTTTTGCCGTGCGTTCCGGCAACCACGATTCCCTTCCGCCGATCCATGATCGCGGCCAGAGCCTGAGCCCGCTTGACCAAGGGAACCCCTTCTTCGACAGCGCGATCATAAGCAGAATTCCCCGCCTTGATTGCCGAAGAATAAATCACCAACTCCGCTCCCTCGATTTCGTCGGCGGATTGCGGCGAGAAAAACGTTAGGCCCACGGTTTCTAAGCGTGCCGTTTCCAGGGTGGAGACGCGATCGGAACCACTGACACGATGCCCCATGCCCATGAGTAAGGACGCGAGGCCGCTCATGCCGGAGCCGGCGACCCCGATGAGGTGGATCTGCATCGGGTCAGGTGAATCCCGAAGTTTCTGGAGAGTTGTTTCGTTGCTCAACGGTCGAATAAATCACTGATGGTCTTTGCGGGATTCTCCGGCGCCAGGCTCTTCGCATTGGCGGCCATTTTCTGTAGGCGGTTGGAATCGGAGCCCAATTCTGCCACAATCTGTGCCAATTCCAACGGCTTCAGATCCGCTTGTTGGATGACGATGCAGGCGTCCCGCTCGGCAAACACCTCTGCATTACGATTCTGATGATCGTCCGCCGCATAAGGATAAGGAACCAAAATCCCCGGCAAACCCACCACCGACATCTCGGTCAAGCTGGAGGCACCGGATCGACAAATCGCCAGGTCAGAGGCTGCATACGCCGTTGCGATATCGCTCAAAAACGGAACCACATGGGCGGTGACATCAGAAGCCGCATAGGCTGCCTTCACGGTTTCGATGTCTGTCGCACCTGAAATATGGAGAAACTGGCAAAGCTCCGGGTCGAAGTATTCCAGCATGCCGGTGACCGCCTCATTGATCCCTCTCGCTCCCTGGCTTCCACCCATCACGAAGAGGGTGAAGCGATTCGGGTCCAGTCCAAATTGCTGCCGAGCGATTCGCTTGTCCGGCAGGTTGTAGAGCGCCGGGCGAACCGGGGTCCCCGTCACCTTCGATTTCTCCGCTGGAAAATGCTTCGCGCAGGCGTCCCAACCAGACAGCGCCCACGTCGCGAATTTCGCGTTGAGCCGATTTGCCCGTCCCGGGATGGCGTTCGATTCATGGATCATCCCCCGACACTTCTCCAGCTTCCCGGCGATCAAGGGAGCCGTGGATGTGAACCCTCCCATTCCAATGACATGAGTCGCGCCGATCTCGCGAATCAGCTTGCGCGTCTTCCCCACCGCCGTCGCCAGATGCTTCAGAAACAGCAGCATTTTCGGCGAATACGGCTTCGGCATGGCCATGCTGGGCAACTTCACAAAGCGGAACTGGTCCTGATAGCCTTCGCTGGCGACGGAATCGATCTGCTTCTCAGAAATCAGCAAGATGACCTCGTGACCACGCTCTTTCAGCTCCACCGCGATCGCGATACCGGGGAACAAATGGCCGCCGGTGCCGCCGCACGCGATGATCACGCCGCCTTTGGATGGTGTTTCAGACATGAATAGGGAAAATCAGCTCAAGAGTGGGACAGAATCGAAAAAAACCAAACCGGCATTTTCGGGAAATTTGGCAAAAGCTAGGGTTGAAGAGCATTCGATCGAAAAAAGGGGGCGATCAGGGCGATTTCCCGCACATTTAAACGCGCGCAGTCACCTCCCGAGTCCCCTCTAAAAAATCTTCCTCTCCCCTGGTGCGATTTGCATGGCGGTGAATACTCAGAAGGATACCGACGCTAATGAGAGAGCAAACCAGATTCGAACCACCGTAACTAACGAAGGGGAGGGGCAGGCCGGTGTTGGGAAAGACGGCCGTGGTGACGGCCATGTTAAGGACGGCTTGGGTCGCGATGGCAATCACCAGACCACTACCGAGAAGCTGGCCGAAGAGATCTGGCGCGCGCCCGGCAATGGCGAGACCGGCAAGGACGAACGAAAGGAAGCAAAACAGAACGGTGAGGGTTCCGATGAGACCGAGCTCTTCTCCGATCATGGGAAAAATGAAGTCGGTATGGGCGAATGGCATATAGAGCATTTTTAGCCGACCTTCACCCAAGCCCATTCCATCGACTCCACCGGATCCGAGCGCCAGCTTGGCCATGGCTTGTTGGTGACCGATTCCTTTCTCATAGTCGTCCGGGTAAAGGAGGGCGAGGACGCGATTCATGCGGCCCGGGACAACCGTAACCAAGGTGGCGAGGGCGGCGATCCCGGTCAGTGCTCCGGCAAACAGAAATTTCCGATTGCTTCCGGCAATGTAGATGACTGCAAAAGTCCCGCAGGAAAGAACCGCAGTGGTGCCAATATCCACTTCGGCGGCGATAAGGCCCAGGATGACCGATGCGAGAAGGCAGGGCACCGTAATTCCAGTCCAGGTATCCCGGATCGTGTTTCGATGGTGATCGAACCAAGCCGCCAGGGCAATGAGCAGGCCGAGTTTCGCGAATTCTGAAGGCTGGATTCGCAGGGGGATCCCCAGTAACCCTCCGCTGATCCAGCGCCTTTCTCCATTGATCTCCTGACCGATATGAGGGATGAAACACGCTCCTAAAAGGACGATGACGAACCCGTAAATCTGCCACCGAAACGGTTGCAGCTTGCGATAGTCAAAGAGGAAGAATCCAACAGCCAACGCAATCCCAATGGCGAGCCAGAAGAGCTGGCGTTTCGCATCGAAGTAGAGATCGTCCGCTCGAACCTCTGCGCTGAACGCCGCCGTCGAAAAGAGCATGATCACCCCCAGTGTAATGAGGAGCAGAACCGAAAAGACCAGAAGGTGGGCGCGATGACGAAATCGTTCGGGGCTTGACCGCATCGGCGAATGTTAGTCTCGAAAGCAGGGTTCGTCGACCGGGTTTGGCCGCACTATAATTGATCCAGCACGGGAATGGGAAACACCTCTGAAGGAATGCGTTGCCCTTCCATCAGTCTGCGAATCTCGGTAACAATCTCGGGATATCGTTCTGCGACATCTGTAGTTTCCCCAAGATCCGTTTCTAGATCGAAGAGTGCGATCTTCAAGGCGGCTTCTTTTTTCTTGAGGAGGTTGTGGCGCACACCTTTCCACTTGGAACCCAGCCAGACTGCTTGTTGCCCCCCGTAACCGGTAAACTCGCGATAGAGGAACTCCCGTTGTGGCTGAGGCTGACCAAGCAAGGTGGGCGCGAAACTGAGGCCATCGATCCCCACGGGCGCTTCCGTCTTCGCGTGAATGAGTTCGAGAAGCGTCGGCATCCAGTCTTCGAAGCCAACGACGAGGTCGGTGGTGCTATCCGCAGGAATTTTACCGGGCCAGCGGACAATCTGAGGAACGCGGATCCCTCCTTCATAGAGCGATCCTTTCAGTCCCCGGAGATCACCTACGCTCTGAAAAAAATCGACATCGACTTCTTCGTTCAAGTGAGTCGCACCGTTGTCAGACGTAAAGGCAACAATGGTATCCTCTTCCAAATTCAGTTCCTTAAGGAGATCAAGAACGCGCCCGACATAGGTGTCCATCCGCGTAATCATCGCTGCATAGGCAGCGCGGGGAGTGAAATGAGGAGTGTAGCCGTAGCCACCGGATCGGGTGAATGGTGGATCTTCCCAGTTCAGGGCGTGGTAGGGTGCCATTTCCTGATCCGGCACGTGAAGCGCTACGTGTGGAATGACGGTGGGGTAATAGAGAAAAAAGGGCTGATCCTGATGCTCACGAATAAACTCTAGTGCCGCCGCGTTGATCCGGTCCGGAGCATAATCTTGCCCTTTGAAGACGTTGTAGCTGTTCGGATCAGCGGGATTGGCTCCTGCGGGCAATGAGGCGTGACCGGGAATCGGTGGATCATTGTTCAGCGCCACTTTCGTGCGATCACTCCAAAGCATTGCGGGGTAGTAGGAGTGGGCGTGTGCCTGACAGTTGTAGCCAAAAAAACGAGAGAATCCCTGGTTCAGAGGATCACCGGTTGAATGGACCGGACCGAGACCCCATTTTCCAAATGCTCCACTGACATAACCTTCTGCCTTCAGCAGTTCGGCAATGGTGACATTACTTTCTGGAATGGGGAATTGGCCTTCAGGTTGAACCGCCAGATTGCTTCGGACTACGGCATTGCCGGGATGCAATCCGGTCATCAAGACGCAGCGTGAAGGGGCGCAAACCGCGTTTCCGGAATAGGCGCGGGTGAAGCGCACTCCCTCCCTTGCCAGTTGATCCAGTCGCGGGGTTTGGATTTTCTTCTGACCGTAGGAACCCAACTCCGCGTAGCCGAGGTCATCGGCCAAAATAAGGACAACATTCGGTTTCTCCGCCGCATGGAGAAACGCACAACTGAGGGCGAGCAGAGCGCTGGCCATCTGCCAAACGTGGGGTTTCATGGGGGTGCAGGCTACGCGATGCCTTGGCCCTCCAGGGAGCGGAACCAGTCGTAGTGTTCCGACCGGATTACGTCTTCGCTTGGAACCGGATAGAAAAGCAACTCATCCTGGTGGGCGAACCAAAACCCCGAGCGATAGCGCAAGAACGAGATCTTTCCAAAAGCACTGTCCAGACTAATCCCTTTGAGGCGCTTCTGCGGGTGCCCTTTGATCTCCATGATCTGATCACGAAGTTTGGTCGGATGAACGTTGGGAATGGGTGAGTCGTGGAAAGGGTTCGACTGCAGCATGCGGAGGAAGGCATCGATATCCAAGTCAATCTGGGTGAACATGACCTTCGGCGCACCTTTGGGCTGCTCGGGATCGGTTATGTATTTGCCAAATTCCTGTGGCGTCATGTGGCTAAGGACGATCGAATTCAGCGGAGTGATTTCCTGAAAGGTGCGGAGAAAACCAGGCTCATGCGTTTTCTCATAAGGTGCTTTTTTGAGGCAGAGCGATTTTCCCTCCACCGAAGTGACGTAGAGGTCACCGAACGAGGAGAAGTCGAGGTGTTCCAGGACCCGATAACAGCTGATGAATTTGGTGCGCTTCGGGCTGCCATCAAGATTGGGCTTCACTTCCTCCATCAAGCGATCGATCGGAAAATAGTCATTCCGGAAGCTGGGATCAATTTCGGCAAAGACGATGATTCCGTGGTGGTATCGCGAGCTGCCAATCGCATAATGGCTACCGAATTCCTTCGGACCGAGCATGGAACCGACCAGGGCCTTGTTGGGCCACATGATCGCGTAAAGGCGTTTTTGGATGGAGTCGCTCACGGTTGCTATATTGCGTCGAATCCTACCCGAGTGTCAAGAGCGGTCGATGTGCTCGGTTCCCCGGTTAGTCTTCGAACGACGAAAGTTGAAGAATCCTTTCCTCTGGATTGACGAAAGCGTCATTCTTGCTCACCTAAGAACCATGAAACCCCTCACCCCTGTTATTGCCGCCATTGTTTTGCTGTCCGGCGTTTCGTTTTCGGCCCAGCCAAACATCGTAGTCGTTCTCTGTGACGATTTAGGCTACGGAGATCTGGCTTGCTACGGTCATCCTCATATTCGCACCCCTCACCTGGATCAGTTGGCAAAGGATGGGGCGCGTTTCACCGATTTCTATTCAGCGGCTCCCGTCTGTTCACCTTCGCGAGTCGGCTTACTGACGGGCAGAACGCCCAATCGTGCCGGGATCTATGATTGGATTCCTCCTTATAACGAAAAGAGCCATGATCGGACCAAGGCTCACCTGCGAGCCAACGAAGTTACCGTGGCCCAATTGCTGAAGGACGCAGGTTACGCCACCTGCATGAGCGGAAAGTGGCACTGCAACAGCAAATTCAACAGTGCAGAACAGCCGCAACCTGGAGACGCAGGTTTCGATCATTGGTTCGCGACGCAGAATAATGCGGCCCCATCTCATGCGAACCCGGTCAATTTTGTGCGCAACGGCGAGCCCGTGGGGGAGCAGAAAGGCTATGCGTGCCAGATCGTGGCGGATGAAGTGGTCAGTTGGCTGCGGGGGCATCACGCGAAAACCCCGGAGAAGCCCTTCTTCGTTTACATGGCGTTTCACGAGCCGCATGAGCCAGTTGCCTCGCCTCCGGATTTGGTGGCGAAGTATCGTGGCGTCACCGAGTCCGAGGATGAGGCACAATATTTCGCGAACGTGGAGAACCTGGATTTGGCCACGGGCAAGGTGTTGGCCGAGCTGGGAGCCTTGGGATATCGCGAGAATACCTTGGTGGTTTTCACCTCAGACAATGGTCCGGAAACGCTCAATCGCTACAAATCAGCGAATCGCTCATTTGGCTCGCCGGGAGACCTACGCGGGATGAAGCTGCACCTCCATGAGGCGGGATGCCGAGTAGCGGGGATCATGCGTTGGCCGGAGACGCTGAAAGGCGGTCAGGTGATTTCGACCCCGGTTTCGTCGCTCGACTTTTTGCCAACGTTTTGTGAACTGGCCGGGGCGGAATTGCCGAAGAATCGGGAGCTGGACGGGACGAATATGGCACCGCTCCTGGCTGGGAAATCGGTCAAGCGGACCAAGCCTTTGGTCTGGTGCTATTACAACGCGCTGAACGAATCGCGGGTGGCCTTGCGGGACGGTGATTGGAAAATTCTGGGTCATCTGAAGGATTTGGAGAAGATGCAGAACCTGACAACGAAGGACGAGCTGCTGATTCGCTCGACGCCGTTTGATTCGTTCGAAATCTATAATCTGGCCAAGGATCTGGATGAGTCCGAAGATCAGATTGCTTCGAGCAAGGCGCCGCTGGGGAGGCTCGCGAAGAAGCTGGAAGCTTTCTATCAGGAACTGGTCAATGATCAGCATTACTGGGTCAGCGCGATGGATGAGGCGGAAGGCAGTTTCGTCACGCCGGAAGGAAATCTGGTCTTTCCGGCCAAGGCCGGACCGGGTGACGGTCGGCACATCGTGCTCGTTTCCGGGGACGAAGAATATCGCTCGGAAGAAGCGCTGCCGATGATGGCAAAGATTCTCAGTCAAAAGCACGGTTTCCGCTGCACGGTGGTCTTTGCCTTCAGTGAAGATGGCGAATACATCGATCCAAATAACCAAGCGGGTTTGCGTGGGTTGAGTGCGTTAGAGGATGCGGATTTGATGATCATCAGCACGCGCTTTCGCAAGCCGAGTGCGGAGCAAGCCGCATTCCTCACGGATTACATGAATCGAGGAAAACCGATCATTGGGCTACGAACCGCCACTCATGCCTTTAACGGTGGGGAGAAATTTGGCGATTCGATCGGCTACGGAGAGTGGGGGAGAAAAATTCTCGGCGAACAATGGGTCAACCATCACGGCGCTCACAAAAAGCAGGGAGCGCGTGGCGTGATTGAAGCGGAGAATGCAGCGCATCCCATTCTCAACGGAGTGGAGGATGTCTTTGCTCCCAGTGACGTTTACGGGGTGATTCATCTGACCGAGGCGAATGAGATTCTGATGCGGGCGGCGGTGACCGAGACCCTGGATCCGAAGTCCCCCAACATTCCGGGAGAGAAGAATGACCCGATGCAGGCGTTTGCCTGGATTCATCCCTACGAAAGTCCCGACGGTTCCAAAGGAACGTCGTTTTGCACGACCGGCGGCGCTTCCGTGGATCTCGTGAGCGAGGATTTACGGCGCCTGGTCGTGAACGCGGCCTACTTTTTGACCGGACTGGATGTGCCTGCCAACGCAGATGTGGAGTATGTCGATCCCTTTTACCCAAGCTTCTACGGGTTCATCCGCGAGGACGGCTATTGGAAAAACGCCCATCGCCAGCCCAGTGACTACGGCCTAGGGGAAAGCCCTACAATGCCAGATCCAGCGGGGAGTCCAGCGTGGCCCTTCCGTCCCGCGCTACCCTGAGAGATGGCGGGTAAACGCGTGATCTAACTTCAGCAACACTGTTTGAGGGTTTTAAAGAGTCATCGCGCTGACGTTCCTAGCTCCAACCCTGTGATCCATTACCGCTTCGTCAATAGCATCAATCACAGCGGAACAGGACGCGCGCCCTCATCCCATTTCGAAACTCCTTCAAGTGCGTTGCCCCAAAAGCGACTATTGCTTCTTTCGCTTTTCGCTGCGAGACTCGTTCTTCCCTTGCCCTTGGTTCAATGGGATCGACTCTCCAGCTTTGCGAAGGGCGTTTTCGGTCATTTCGGTGAGCTCTCGGAGAGCCTTGCTGGTCAATCCATCGCGGAGGCCGGGAATGTTTTTTGAGCGCCATGTAGGCTGCGACACGCTTCCCTCTCCTTTGAATTCCAGAAGCTTGGAAACTGGGGCCAGCAGGAGCCCGGGAGCGCCTCGGAGATTGAGTCCGGCTTCGAAGTCTAGTTCATACGTCATCAGATCGACCGAGCCGGCACCTTTGAGTTGGAAGGTGTTGGTCTTGGCTTGAAAGTCGCGGGTGTAGAATTTACCATCAGCGATCTCGAAGGAAAGATTGGCTTCGTTCGCGACCGCAAAATCGTGGTGGAGTTTGGGAAGGACCCCTTCAATTTGTTTGGAAAGCGGACCGAAAGCGGGGATCGAAAAGACGTTTCCATCGACAATCACCGCCGAGCCTGTCGCAGTGAGAGTTTCGAAATCGACACCAGTCCCTTGAAATCGCATCGCACCGCTCAAATGACCACCGGTGTCCTTGTAGGTGCTGTATAGTTCAGCTAATTGTCGGAAATCCACTTTTCCCACGTTGAGATCTACCAGATACGTCGGGGTTCGGTGAATATCGTTCAAGAGCACCGAAGCCGAAATATCCCCGCCCAGAGCACCTGTCGTGAAATCCGTAAGGGCAACCGTGTCCCCGGTGATCTTTACTTTACCGGATGGGGCTCGCATTTTGAGGGTTTGGCCAAAGAGTTTGTAGGTGGCGTCGGCGGTGCTGTTGAAGGTGATGGAGTAATCATGTCGGGCTACATCTTTCGACAATTCGCTGCCAGGACGGCAATCCACTAATCCTTCCACGGTGATCTCGGGCGGTTCTGAGAAGTCGTAAACCACAAGACTCTGAGCGGCTTTGGGGGCAAACCAACCCACTGCATGAACCGGAAACACCCGTCCGACGACTCCTTCCAAACGGCAAGTTTGAGTCTCGTGATCTAAAATGACGTGCTCAGCAGTGACTGAGCCTTCCGGGCGACTGATCGTGACATTGCGGTATTCGTGAATCTTCCCATTGAACGCAAGTTCACTTTGCAGCTCGCTGATGGGATGACCGTTGAAACGGCAGTTGCGAAGATCGACAACCCCCTTGCTGGACCAGGTCGTCGGATCAAGGGTTGGCCCAACGCCTTCAAATTGAACGAAGACCGCTGACTTCTCATTGAAAGACCAGCGACTGAGAAAGGTTTCATTGCCCTTCAGTTTGACGAAGGGCTTGAAAATCGTGGGGTCGAGCTGGACCCGAGAGCGAAAGCGAACCCCGTTGGTGTCCCGGAGAATATCGCAATCAAGAACGCCAGATTTGTGCTCAATCCGACCGTTATGGATGTAAAGTTCGCGACCTTTCGCGCTGAAATCGAAGCTCAGAGCATCAAAGATCGTACCACGACTGGTTAAATGATCGGATCGGACCGTACCGATGATGTCCAGGGGAAGATTATCCCAGGAAAACTCCTGGTCCATGTAATACGTCCCGCTGGCCTCGATCAACGGCGGTCGGTAGAAGACTACTTCGCCCATTTTGGGAGCTCGAAAGGCTGAGGAAAGTTGCCCGTGAAGATCGGTCGAACTCTTTAGGGAAAAGCCGACAACCCGCGATGAGGGATCGAATTCAATTCGGGAAACCAATTGCCCGTATTTGTCGGTCAAATTCACTTCATGGACTACCAGCCTCTCCTTTGCCCATTCGAATTTGGCGTGAATGGATTCATTCAGGTGACCGGCAAACCGGAAAGGCCCGGATCGCAGTTCTCCCGCAGCGCGAAGCTCCGGAAGCTTCGCCATGTCTCCATCGATCCGAATCTCCAAACGTGGATCGGCATCTTCGGAGTATTCGAACTGACCAAGACGATCGAGAAAAAGCGCGATCGATTGGCGGCGATCGCGAAGCGCTTTGAGATGATCCATGCGATCATCGGATGATTTCCCCGGTGCATCGTTTTCCTCTTCCTTCGAATCATTAACCTCACCCTGATCCTTTTGTGGAGCGCGAAGAAGCGACCCGGAAAGGCTCACTTGGAGTCCCTCCAGGACGGCACTGGCTCTCACGATTTCAATTTGATTGGCTCGGGTGAGGATGCGCGCGGTGAGGTTCTTTAACCGGAGTTGCTCTCCTTCCAGCTTCCGTTTGGGATCCAGCGGAATGGAAACCTGGGCATTTCGCACTTCGAAAGCCCTCATGGACTGATTCCCGGTGATCAGTTTGATCGGGTCAATATCAAGGCCGATTCGAGAGATCGACATCAGGAGGATCTTGTGTTCGGGATCCTCGTAAACCATCACATCTTTGGCTACCAACCCGCGGAGCGGATCGAGATTGAGGCGCCAAATCGTCGCATAGACGCCTCGTTTCTCGAACTCGGCAGTGATGAGGTTTCGCCATTGATGGGTAAACCCTTTATTTTGAGCGTAGTAAGCCCCCCAGGCAAAAAATAGCACGAGAATGGCAAAAGCCAGTAGGACCGTTTTCGTTCGCTTACGCATCAATCGGTCACGCTCCTGGAAGAGAGAGCGAATGTCGAATTCTGTTTCTTCATCGTGATTTCACGAAACCCTCCCAATGCCCATCAATTAGGCGCTGGTGCGGGTAGTAATTGCTTTTGTATCGCATGTGTTCGTTTTCCGCCACGAAATAGCCTAGGTAGAGATATTGGAGGCCCCATTCCTGACATTGTTCGATTTGTTTGAGAACGGAGAATGTCCCGGGGCTCAATCGAGCAAAATCAAGATCATAGAAGCAGTAAACGGCAGAAAGACTGGAATCTCCGCGATCCGCAATGGACACACCTACCAGTTGACGATGGTAGAAATACGCAAATTCAACCGTGTCGCAGCAGGTGTCGGCCAAAAACAGGTGATAGTCTTTGAGATCCAGAGATCGATCATTCTTGTTTAGCCGTTTTTTTCGGCTGTGCGCATTGAAGAGATCAACATGCTCTTGATCTATCAAGGGTTGGCGTACGATGGTTTCCAATTCGGCGTCGCCTTTACGAAGCGTCTTTCGTTGGGACTTGCTGGGGGAAAAATCGTCCACCGGAATCCGGATCGCCTGACAAGCTTGGCAATGGGCGCACTTTGTCCGATACAGGTAGCGACCATATCGCCGGTCTCCCTCCGCGAGACGCTGGTCGAACTCCGAGTTTTTGAGCTTTTGGTTCGGACGGCGCAGGGGCATCCTGGCGGTGAAGCCTGGGATGTAGGGACACTCATCTTCGCTGTCGTAGACGATCATCTCCAGAGTTTCCATCATGGTTCCGAAATAAATTCGAGTTCGGCTCAAGTGTAGTCCGAATTCTGAAGAATTGCACCCAGGCGATACCTTTGTTAGGTGCATTTCACCAACTCAAAAAAAATCCAGCGTGAGCGGGTTCCCGGAAGAGCCCACCCACGCCGGATGGATACGCGTGGCAAACAAAGAAAGAAGAAGACCAAAAACCAGTCCTATTTTATGAACAACATCTCTTGATAGGTGGGAAGCGGCCACAAATCATCCGCAACCAAGCCTTCCAATTCATCGACGACTTCTCGCGTCTTCAGCATCGCAGGGAGCACTTTGTGAGCCCAATCATCGAGCGAACTGGCGCTGCCGTGGGCTTTCTCAAGCGATGAAATTGCACTTTCGAGTTGATAGACCTTATCAGCCAGCGTTTTCAAGCTGCTTGAATCGGGTTTGACGCCTACGCTCTTGAGTTTGGACGCCGTGTCTGCCAACTCCCCTAAATAGCGGGTTGCTGCCGGAAGGATCATCGTTTTGGCAATCTCGGTAGCCAAATTAGCCTCCACGTTTACGACGGCTTCATATTGCTCGATGTAGACTTCCTGGCGACTATGGAGCTCTCGTTCAGAAAGAACTCCATACTTTTCAAACAAAGCGACCACATCCGGTGTCGTCAGATTAGGGAGTGCTTCAGCGGATGTCTTCAGGTTCGGAAGACCGCGAGTAGCAGCTTCTGCGTGCCACTCTTCAGAATAGCCGTTTCCGTTGAAGATGACGTTTCCGTGTTCATCGATGATTTCCTTGAGCAAGTTCTGGATCTCGGAATTGAGGTCGGCGGCTCCTTCAAGGCGGGTGGCCATGTAGTCCAAGGATTCGCAGACGATCGTGTTCATCGCCACCAGGGCACCGGCAATTGACATGTTGGAGCCGACTGCGCGGAACTCGAAGCGATTCCCCGTGAATGCAAACGGGCTGGTGCGGTTGCGATCTCCGGCATCCTTCGGAAGCTCGGGAAGGGAATCGACCCCCACGTTGAGCGTGCCTTTCATCTTGGAGCTGCTCGCACCGCCTCCTTTGATCTGATCGAAGACGTCTGCCAGCTGGTCCCCCAGGAAAATCGAAATAATTGCTGGAGGTGCCTCATTGGCCCCAAGACGGTGATCATTTCCGGCGGATGCAACCACCGCGCGCAACAGCTTGGGATAGAGGCTGACAGCACGGATCACGGCTCCACAGAACACCAAAAACTGAGCATTTTCATGAGGAGTGTCACCCGGATCCAAAAGGTTCCCTTGAGTCTTGTTCCCCAACGACCAGTTCACGTGCTTCCCGGAACCGTTCAATCCAGCGAAGGGCTTTTCATGCATGATGCAGGCCATCCCATGACGATCGGCGATCTTCTTCAAAACGGTCATCACCAGTTGCTGGTGATCAGCCGCGACATTGGCACTCTCGAATACCGGAGCGATCTCGAATTGCCCCGGGGCAACTTCGTTATGGCGTGTCTTGGACGGTATCCCCAGCTTGAAGAGCTCGCGATCCACTTCATACATGAAGGACATCACGCGCTCAGGAATCACGCCAAAATAGTGATCGTCGAACTCCTGGCCCTTCGGCGGCTTGGCCCCGAAAATCGTCCGCCCCGCACTGAGGAGGTCAGGGCGAGAGTAGAAAAAGGCTTTATCGATCAGGAAATACTCCTGCTCGGGACCTGCACTGGCCGAAACCCGAGCGATCGTCTCATGCCCAAACAGCTTTAAAATGCGCTTCGCCTGGGTATCGAGCGCCTGCATGGATTTCAGAACCGGCGTTTTTTTATCCAACGCTTCTCCGGTCCAGGAGACAAAGGACGTCGGAATACAGAGGGTGGTCCCGTAGGGATTTTCCATGATGTAGGCAGGACTGGTGACATCCCAAACGGTATATCCCCGAGCCTGGTGCGTCGCCCGAATCCCGCCGTTCGGGAATGATGAAGCATCGGGTTCCCCCTGAATCAGGGTTTTCCCTTTGAACTTGCTGATCGCGCTTGCTCCGTCAGAACCGGGATCGTAGAAGCTGTCATGCTTCTCGGCGGAAAATCCCGTCAGGGGATAGAAGACGTGAGTAAAGTGGGTCGCTCCCTTGGAAAGTGCCCACTGCTTCATGGCTTCGGCTACTTCGTCAGCAACTGAGGAATCTAATTTCGCACCATTGCTGATTGTGTCGGTGATGCTCGTATAGGTGACGGGTGACAGGACCTGTTTCATCAAAGCCAGGCTAAACGTGTTCGATCCGAACAACTCCGCAGAGGGATCGGTCTCAAAATGATACGATTCGGGAGTGAGAGTCCCTCCGACGATTTTAGCGATGGCTTCGAGCCTAGATTTGCTTCCTTGCATGGTTTGAAGTGTAGATGTTTTTTTAAGTAGAACGTAACTCTTCAGAAGCAGGCTTCATGCCAGGACTCTGCCATTCTTCGAAAAAAAATATCTGAACCGGTCGCTTGTTTTTGGATCTCAGCCGCGCATGGAGAGGGGATCGTGACAATTTCCCTTTCTCCTCTTCATCAAGCGGAAATCGATCCGGTTCTGGAGCCTCATCTCGAAGAACCGCCTACCCATGATCTGATCATTCGCACCGTCGCACGCAAGATGGCTAACGGCCAGCCCTTGATTCAAGGTGACCTCGTCCTGGCAGGATCCGAAACGCGCGAAAGTTATCCTCTTGCCAGGCAATTCCCCGTGCATTTTCGCAAAACCTATTATTCGACCGCCTTACATCCGCACCCCAGAATTGAGTTCGAGCATCATGAACGGGCTGCCGAAATCCTGGGAGTCCCCAAACCCATCGGATTCACCGGAACCGAATTTCGTAGCTGCTTCATTCCCGGCAAGCCATTGGACAAGCTGTTGCCATTCGGCGTAGAGCCTCTCGAGCGAAATATTACCCTTGCCCGGGAGTGCGATTCGGCAAAGCTGATCGGGCTTTGGCGATTGTTAGAGGCGGTTTACGAACAGACCATGCTCCTCCATCAGGCCGGAATGGCTCACGGTGATCTTTTTCTACACAACGTGATTGTTTCTTTGTCGCCGATCGGGGTTTATCTGATCGATTTTGAACAGTCCGTCACTTCGGATTCTGTTCCAAAAGGCAAAAGTTGGGAGCAAGTCAGTGTGTCAGACTTCACCGAGGTTCTGAAACACGCGATCTGGGTGCAGTGCGGGCTTGGTCCGCAACAGGGAGGCTTGGCGGAACGTGCCCTCAGTTCCATTGCTCAACTCATGGGTGATTCCGCCTCGTCCCACCAGAGAGCCCTCTCGTTCGTGGCACCGAAAGCTCCATCCGCCTAATAGGATGATTGGGTTACTCCTCTGACAGAATCGCCAGGATATCTAAGATCGCACGAATGGAATCGAGGTCGGCAGATTCGGAAGTGGTATGATAGCCGCTGGTTGGAATCTGGAGGGTCGCTCCAGTGATCGCACGGTTCGAAGCGAGGACTAAACGCCCCAGTTCCGTGCTGCCAAGGGAACGCGGAGCTTTCCCCTCGACTGCGCGATCCATGTTCGAGCGAGCGATGTATTCTTCCTTGTAGCCCCAGCTAAAGTGAAGATCGTTACAGATTTGCTGGAGTTTCCCGACACATACTTGATTGAACTCTGCATGGGCATCCCGGCGGCGCAGGACGATTTGCTGCTGCGTCGCGGTTTCGATGTCAGGGTAAGGGCTGGTGTCGAGAACGAGGAGGCGATCCGTCTGAAGATTCTGCCGCTGGAACCACTCCAAGAGAAAACGCCAGCTGCGACCCGCCTCTTCCTGGGCCGAGAAGAGCGCGGTGCCGCGAAAGCCGTTTTCGAAAAGTGAAACCAGAATGGCGACGGATAGCGCATTGTCCAACTGACCCGAGACCAAGTTGTCCGCGATGCGCAAGCGGTCCAAGTATGCGAGAGGGGTTCCTGGCAACACATGATCCAGTCCCGCCAGTTTGAAAATCATGTTCCCACTGCCTTCACAGACGAACGAATGCTCAATGATGCCTTGCCCCAAGTAGCCTCCAGACCATGGCTCGTAGGCCTGAACCAGTTGATCTTTGAACCGCTCGGAAATTTGGTGGAAGGTTTGCTCGGAAATGGAATCGCCTTGGAGATCGCCGCGATTGCGCGCGATGTAGGCGGCATACTGAAATTCATTTGGCCCTGTGCAGATCAATCCGTTCCGGTCGATGTGTGCAGAAACCATCAGACTATGCGGGTCAGAGCCTTCCGCGACCAGTAACCCTTCGTAGTGACTGACTTTGGCACCACGCTCTTCCAGTTCCCTCCGTAAGACTCGGATAAACGGCTCCTCCGCACCGGTCACAGCTGGTTCTCGAATCAACAATTTGAGCAGATCGAGAAAATCCTCGAATTGGTCGTCCGTTTTGAGGGTGGGATCCATCGTTTAACGCGGCAGCAAACTCACATCCGTTCGGTCCTGTAGGATGCGACCGTGGATCTAAGCTACCAGCGTTCCGAATCAAGCTGACTTTACGAGAACCTAACGGAACGGAATCGCTAAGGCCTTGGCTGGCTCAGCCGCCTCGCCTGCAAGCACCTTAACGATATCCACCGAGGTGACTTTGTATTCCGGACAGAGCGTGTCTTCACAGTGCTCATCGCTGGTTACGTTGTTTACCAAATGCTCTGGGAAATGGAAGGTGGCGTAGAGAATTCCAGGCTTCACTTCAGTGCTGATCTTCGCCTCTAATTCAACTTCGCCTCGAGCGGAAAAAAGTCGCACGATATCACCGGTTTCGATCCCTTTACCTGCGGCATCGACGGGATTGATCGCCAAAACGTCTTTGGTTACGATCTTCGCGTTGCCCGTTCGTCGAGTCATCGTCCCGCAATTGTAGTGCTCCAGGAGACGCCCCGTGGTCAGAATGAACGGAAACGCTGCTCCGTTCGCTTCGATCTCTTTGGATTCTTCCCATTTAAAGAAGTGGAATTTACCGAGGCCTCGACGGAATTGGTCAATGTGGAGGAGCGGGGTATCCGAGCCATCAGGCTTGATGGGCCACTGCTTTCCGTTTTTTCCTAACCCCTCCCAGGTCGCCCCCGCGAAGAACGGGACGACTTTCGAAATCTCCTCGAGCATGCCTTCCGGGGTATAATCGGGCTGCGGATAGCCCATGCGATTCATAATCTCCACGAGGATCTGGCCATCGGGTTTCGTCCCTTCGTGAGGCTCGACAACTGCCTGCACGCGCTGCACCCGCCGCTCCGCGTTCGTAAAGGTTCCTGATTTCTCCAGAAAACTGGCTGCGGGCAAGATCACGTTCGCGTATTGCGCGGTCTCCGTCATGAAGATCTCTTGAACCACCAGGAAGTCCAAGGCGTTCATCGCTGCTTTGACGGCTTCCGAATTGGGGTCGGTCTGAACGACATCTTCGCCCATCAGCCACAGAGCCTTCAGATCACCAGCTCGTGCGGCCTCGAACATCTGAGGGATCTTGAGGCCGATCTCATCGCTCATCTTCATCCCGTAGAACTGTTCATACATCTCATGCACTTTGGGATCATTGACGGGAAGGTAGCCTGCGCCTTGATGCGGTTGGCAGCCCATATCGGCCGCCCCCTGGACGTTATTTTGGCCGCGCAGAGGATTCACTCCGCATCCGGGACGACCGATATTTCCGGTCATCATTGCCAGATTTGCGATCATCATGACGGTTTTGGCCCCTTGACTGTGTTCGGTGACGCCCAGGCCGTGAAACTCCATCGCAGCGTCAGCCCCTGCATATTCAAGTGCCGCAGCTTTGACCAGTTCCCGATCCACCCCGTGAATTGACTCCAAGCGATCCAGATCGACAGCTTGCATTCCCGCCTCGAATTCGGCCCAATTCTCGCAGCGTGTTTCGATGAATTCCTCATCGATCATCCCTTCCTTCCAGATGTAGTAGCTGAACATCGTCAGCAGAGCCACATTGGTGCCGGGCCGTAGTTGAAGATGATACGTTGCGTAGGGCGTGATCTCGATCTCACGGGGATCGATGATAATTCCGGTCACCCCCTTCATGAGACGCTGCTTAATCTTAGAGCCGGTGACGGGGTGACCCTGGGTCGGGTTTGCACCGATGATCAAAATGCAGTCGGTGTATTGAAGGTCTTCAACGGAGTTCGTAGCCGCACCGGTGCCGAAGCTCTGCTGCATGCCCCACGCGGTCGGGGAGTGGCAGACCCGGGCGCAACAATCGATATTGTTGGTTCCGATGACCGCCCTGATGAATTTCTGCATGAGGTAATTCTCTTCATTCGTGCAGCGGGCGGACGAGATGCCGGCAATCGAGTCCGGGCCATGTTCGCTTTGAATCCGTGTCAGATTTTCGACAATGTGATCATAAGCTTCATCCCACGTCGCTTCTTCAAAGTGCCCATTGGTCCGAATCATCGGTTTGGTCAGCCGGTCGGGATGGTTGTAAAAACGAAACGCGTATCGACCTTTCAAGCAGGTGTGAGCGTGGTTTACGGTCGCGTCCACCGGTGCCTGGATCGAGAGGACCTCGTTTCCTTTGGTGGAGACTTCGAGGTTGCAACCGACGCCGCAGTAAGTGCAAATGGTCCGCGTTTTCTCCGTCGCGACAATTCCTTTGGAGGCGAAGATATCGCTGATGGCAGAGGTGGGACAGGCCTGAGAACAGGCACCGCAACTCACACAGGGAGAATCTTCGAAGCTGACATCGAGGCCCTTGATAATTCGCGCGGCAAATCCGCGACCGTGCATGCTTAACACCTGTTGTCCCTGAATTTCATCGCAGGCTCGGACACAACGTGAACAGTTGATGCACTTGGACAGCTCTGAGGTCATGTAGGGATGACTCAGATCTTTTTGGTAATCCAGGTGGTTTTTCCCATTCGGATAGCGGATCTGCCGAACACCTACTTTCGCGGCCACGGTTTGGAGCTCGCAGTTTCCATTGACCTCGCAGGTGAGGCAGTCTGGAGGATGATCCGTCAAAACCAGTTCCACGATGTTGCGGCGGAGGCGCTGGATTTGCTGGGATTGGGTGAAAATGTGCAGATTCGGCGAAATCGGAGTGTGGCAAGCGGCTACTGTGCGCCTGGGGCCATCCTCAATTATGGCAATTTCAACGGAACAGACGCGGCATGCACCATATGGCTCCAGTTGGGGAGCATCACAGAGCGTGGGCACATGACCTCTTCCGAGGTTTCGGTCGATGAAAGTAAGGAGCGTATCGCCCTTCTCGAATTCGAGCAGCTTTCCGTCGAGATACGCGGGGTTTTGAAGATTGAGGCTGACCATGAAGCAGTTGGGGTTTCTTAAACGAGAAACCTATCGGGGCGGAGCAAAGATGTCAATGTGGGAGGTTCCGGGCTGGACTCGCCGAAGAGCTTTGCTAGCTTGGCCACCGCATGGACTTCATCACTTGGCCTGAACTTTTTCTGTCGATCATCGCCGTTCTATCGGTATTCATCGGGCTGTCCGGGCTGATGCTGATGATTGCGACCCAATTGGCAGAGGACGGACTCTGGTTTCCGATCGGAGTGTTGGCACCTTTGGGAATTGCCTTCACGGGGATGCTGGTGGGCGGTGTCGTTGCAGGCGTCATGGCCTGCATAGCTCTGTTGCTGGCGCTCGGAAGCCCCATCAAGCTGGCAATCGATCGGCGGATCGACTGTCTTCCGGCCATCGCGGCCGGGTTGGGGCTTCTTGCGATTGGTGGAATTGGGGTCGGAACAACCGTCGCCGCTCACTTCAACCATTTCGTGCGCTAAGGGCTGGTCACAACATAAAGTTTACAAGAGCTGCTTGCCTTCCGACCCGTCGCCAGCGTTGGAATTCACCTCAGTTTAGTCCACAAAACTCCGGTCAATTCCGCCTTGGCGACAAGTCGGAATTCTGCGCATCTCACGCAAAGTTATTTGTGTCACAAGCCCTAAGACTCCGGCGAGCCGATGCGGAACAAACCCGTCTCGGTGCGAATCAGCAAGTCGTTGCCATCGACGGCCATTGAGGCCAAAGCTCGCTCACCCAATGGATTCTCCGCCAGACGTTTGAACTCACGCCCGGCATCAATCACATGGCAGGTTCCGGTTTCGTCCAAACTGTAGATGCGCCCCTGGCTGTGAATGGCGGAGGCGGAGGTGTCGCTCCCAAGTCGCTCTTGCCAGTGAATTTCGCCACTTTTTGCGTCTAGGCAGGTTCCGATTCCTTTGTCGTCGAACAGATAGAGTTCATTTCCGACGAGGAGCGGGGAGGAATTCCGAGGAGCGCCTTTTTCGTGAAAACTCCATTCGACGTGAGAGTCGGTCACGTCACCACTTCCCCCGGGTTTTACCGCATAGAAGACCGGACGATCATACCCGCTGCTAACAAAGACCAGACCGTGGCCAAAAACGGGTCGAGGAACGACACTGTAGCCTTGGCCATAGCTGGATCGCCACAACTCTGAACCCGTTGCGGGATCGTAGGCATATAGGTTCCCACTTCCTGGCAAAATGAGCTCATCTCGCCCTGCTGCCTGGATCAGAATCGGAGTGCTGAAGGAGAACTTTCGGCTTGCGTCAGTATTCCGGTCCGTTCTCCAGGCCAACGTCCCGTCTCGGATATCCAAGGCCGCCACAAAAGGGTCGGGCGGGCCATCGCAACTGAAAATGAGGTGATTTCCGACGACTAGCGGAGAGCCCCCATTACCATGGACGGGTTTATAGGAAAGCTCCTGGTTCCTCCACACCACGGAACCATCCAGGCTAAGACAGGCGGTGCCCTGGTGGCCGAAATGAACGTAGAGTCGGTTGTCGCGAACTAGTGGGGTGGGAGAGGCGTGACTGTTTTTTTTGTGAATGTTGGGAGCATTCCCCCCGTCCTGTTCGAAAACAGGAGTCGTCCAGATGGTCTCACCGGTCTTGGCATTCAACGCGAGGGCGGTAAGGGTGCGATCAACTCCACTGCGATCTTGATCGCCGCTCGAGGCTACCGCTGCTGTCAGGTAAATGACTCCATCCTGAACCACGGGTGACGACCATCCCTTTCCCGGAATATCAACCCGCCAGATTACGTTTTCCGCTTCGCTCCATTCTAGTGGAAGATTGCTTCCAGCGGGAACGTTCCCATCGCCGCTGGGACCACGAAACTGTGGCCAGTCCGCGAGAGCGAGGGTTGGGAGGAGAGAAAGGAGGAAGAGAGCAGCTTTAAACATCGCGGTCCTTTGGTCATTCCCGGACTCACTTTGTTCGAAATCGGGCTTCCCCATCCCCGTTCGGACTGAGGGGAAGTCGCGAATTCCCGCTGGACTTTGTGATGGATTGAACTCCGTTCGCCTATGCCTCTCACTTACAAAGACGCAGGTGTGGACATCCACCAAGCTGCGGACCTGGTCGCTGATATCGGGGAGTTGTGTCGTCGCACCCAGAAGAATCGACAACTGCACCAAGCGTTTGGTCTGTTTGCCGCGAGCTACGATCTATCGGATTATGATCAACCGGTAATTGTCACAGGATGTGATGGAGTGGGCACCAAATTGGAATTGCTTCTCCAATATGATCTGCTAGAAGCGGCAGGGAAGGACTTGGTTGCCATGAGCGTGAATGACATCCTCACCACCGGCGGAGATCCCCTCCTGTTCCTGGATTACATTGGGATCGGAAAGTTGGATGACCGCAAGATTCAGCGCCTGGTTTCAGGAATGGTTGAGTATTTAGAAGACTGCAACTGCATCCTCGCCGGCGGGGAAACCGCCGAGATGCCCGGAATTGTTCCGGAAGGTATTGTGGAGCTGTCAGGGTTCTGTATCGGCGCTGCGGAGAAAGCTGACTTGCTCGATCCCCGCCAGATTTCCGTGGGTGACGTCATCATCGGCTATGCCTCAGACGGGTTTCATGCGAATGGATGGAGTCTGGTGCGGAGGATTCTTCGGGAACACGCGGAAGACTTCACCGAACTGGAAGTGCGGGAATTGTTGGCACCCACACGGCTCTATCATGACGTCGTCAACCATCTGCGGGAATCAGAAATCACCGTCAAAGCATTTGCCCACATTACGGGTGGAGGCTTGCCTGAAAATCTGGAGCGCTTGCTGGGAGGAAAGGGAGCGAGCCTGGAGATACCTGCCTGGCAACTTGGAGCTGTTCCAAAAGTGCTTTCTCACTGCGACATGAGTGATGTGGCGAATACCTTTAATTTAGGCTTCGGGTGGGTTGCGGTGGTTTCGCCGGACCAAGCGGACGCAGCCTTAGCCTGTGGACCCGGGGCGACCAATTTGGGCGATATCTGCGACTCAGGATCGGTTCGGGTTCGGATCGGGAATGGGTAAAGTGTCTTTTTCGTTGGAATTGGAGTTTGCAGCCTGACATGTTTACCAGTATTCGATGGCAGTTTCCTTCCCGCTATGAGCGATCCTATCAAGCATGAATGCGGAATTGCCTATGTCCGGCTCCGCAAACCCCTCGCGTTTTATGCGGAGAAGTATGGAGATGCGCTCTGGGGACTGAAGAAGCTGTTTTTCCTGCTCCAGAAACAGCGAAACCGAGGGCATGACGGCGTGGGCTTTGGCTCGTGCAAGGTCAATGTTTCTCACGGCCAACGCTACATGTTTCATGAACGGTCAGGGAAAAGGGACGCACTTGGCCCCATGTTTAACGACATTCTGAAGCAATATCAGAATCTCAAGCAAAAGGGGACCATCGACGAAGCGGACCCTACCACGATCAAGCGCCACTTCTCGTTCGGAGGAGAGAACCTCTTTGGTCACCTGCGATATGCGACCTCCGGTGGATCTGAAAAGAAGTTTTGTCATCCCCAAGTTCGCGAGTCGAACTGGAAAACGAAGTCTCTCATGCTGTTGGGGAATTTCAATATGACCAATGTGGGTGAGCTAAAGACGGCCATGGTGAATCGTGGGCAGCATCCGTTTCAAGACATCGATACTCAAGTCGTCTTGGAGGACATCGGATTTTATCTCGATCAAGCTCACGACGAGATCTATCACCGCTATCAAAATAAACTTCCCGGCCATGAGATCCCCAATCGGATTAGTGAGGAGTTGAACGTCCGTGAGATCATCGAACAAGCGGCACGGGACTGGGATGGTGGATATACCATTGCCGGAGCTGTGGGGAACGGCGACGGGTTCGTGATTCGTGATCCCAGCGGGATTCGGCCCTGTTTCTACTTCGTCGATGACGAGGTGATCGCGTTTGCGTCAGAGAGACCTCCCTTGATGACGATTTTCAACAAGCCGTTTGCTGAGATTCAGGAATTAGCTCCAGCGCATGTGGCCTGGGTTAAGAACACTCTGGAGGGCGATTTCCGAGTCGAGCGATTCACCGAGCCGCTCGACCACCGACCCTGTTCGTTCGAGCGAATCTATTTTAGCCGCGGAAGTGATGTCGATATCTATCGCGAGAGAAAGGCGATGGGTGCCGCGTTGGTCGATCAGATTCTCGAAGAGCTTGGTGGCTCCTTTGAAAACGCAGCCTTCACTTTCATTCCCAATACGGCGGAAACCGGCTATTTTGGAATGATGGACGAACTGAATCGTCGTCGCCGGGAGCAACTGCGACGGGAGCTCGCCAATGCAATTGAAGAAGGTACTGCGGAACAGCTTCTCGATGAAATTATTGATCGGCCTTGGCCGAAGGGAGAAAAACTCGCACACAAAGACGAGCGCTTTCGCACCTTCATCAGCAGCGCGAAGGGTCGCAACGAGATGGTTGCCTTGGGTTATGATATTACTTACGGCCAAATCAAGCATGGGGACACGTTGGTTGCGATGGACGATTCGATCGTCCGAGGAACGACCCTAAAGGAGTCCCTCATTGGAATTTTGAGTCGGCTGAAACCCGAGAAAATCGTTGTGGTTTCGACCGCACCCCAGATTCGGTTTCCCGACTGTTACGGGATCGATATGAGCGAACTAGGAAAGTTTCTGGCCTTCTCCGCCACCATTGATCTTCTCCTGAACTCCGACCGAGGGCATGTTATTACGGAGACCTACATTGCTTGTAAGGCGGCCTTGGAAACGGACGAGTGCGAGAAGCGCAACTTCGTTAAGGACATTTACAGCCCGTTCACTCCTGAAGAAATCTCTGTGGAAATGGCTCGTCAGGTAAAAGGCGAAGAACCCGAGCAAAAGCCCGAAATCGTCTTCATTTTTCAGAAAATCGAAAACCTTCAGAAAGCTCTGAGCACAGGCGGAAAAATCCACGGAGATTGGTATTTTACTGGCGATTATCCAACCCCGGGAGGGTTTCGGATCGTCAATCAAGCCTTTGTCAATTTCATCGAAGAAAACGAGGACGAGCGGCCTTATGATCGATGGTTGAGCCACATCCAAAGCGAGGAGACACCCCATCCGTCATGAACATCTTGGTCGTCGGCAAAGGCGGGCGCGAGCACGCCATCATCACTGCGTTGGTCGAATCACCAACCGAAACGGAGATTTTCGCATTTCCGGGGAGCGATGCGATCCATGAGCTTGCCAAGCCGGTCGCGGCGCAAGACTTGCCGTCTCTCGGAGCGTTCATGAAGGAACACAAAATCGATCTCTGCATCGCCGGAGAGGAGAGCTATCTGGTCAAGGATGAGGGTCTTTCGGCCCTCTGTGATTCCGTTGGCGTTCCCTGTTGGGGACCTCCGAAACACGCGGCGCAACTGGAGGCGAGTAAGGATTTTGCGAAGCAATTCATGGTGCGCCATCAAATTCCCACCGGAGGATATGAGATCTGCGATTCGTACCAAGCGGTGGTAGCTGCAATCTCCAGTTATCCGACGGTGTTGAAGTTCGATGGTTTGGCGGCCGGCAAAGGCGTGGCGATTTGTGGCGAAGCGAAAAGCGCAGAGCAGTTTTTGGAAAGAGTCTTTATCGATGGTGAATTTGGGGAGGGAAAAGTGTTGGTTGAGGAGTTTCTTGAGGGGCCGGAAATTTCGATTTTCGCTTCGGTAAGCGGTCCGGATTACCAGATTTTGGCACCGGCTCGTGATTACAAGCGGATCAGAGACGGCGATGATGGACCCAATACAGGAGGAATGGGCGCTGTAGCGGCGAGGAATGGTTTGGTGGCAACAGATTTGTTGGCGGAGATTGAAGCGACCATTGTGGCTCCGACCGTCTGCGGAATGGAAGCTGATGGGTTCAACTACAAAGGCTTCCTCTATTTCGGCCTGATGTTAACCGAGAAAGGACCTCAAGTGCTGGAGTACAATTGCCGTTTCGGCGATCCCGAAGCGCAGGCGGTGATGCCACTGATTTCAGGGGATTTCGCAGCCTACGTGATGAGCGCGGCAAAAGGAGAGCTTCAACCCGAGCTTATCCGTTTTTCGGAAAATTGGAGCGTTTGCCTGATTCTGGCTTCAGCCGGTTATCCGGAGAGCTCAAGGTCTGGGGACCGCATTTCCGGTCTCGATCAGACATCGGGTGTTCGCATCTATCATGCGGGTACCCGGAAGCGAGATTGCGATTTCGAGACGAATGGAGGTCGGGTTCTTGCCATCGTAGCGCAAGCCGAAACCCGAGAGGCAGCGGTTAACCGGGTTCATGCCGAAGGGGAGAAGATTACCTTTCCCGGGAGCCAGAGGCGGACTGATATCGGGAGACTTCATTTCTCGTGATTCGGGCTCTTCTCGTCGCGATGGGGGCTTTGGTCGCGCTTGCCTTTTGGACCTCAGATGGTTGGGAGGCGGTGATTCTTCCGGTTGGCAAGAAGGCCTATATCTTGGCAGCAGAGCGGAGTTGTATCGCAATTGGATATGACTACCGCCCAATCGGGAATCGCTTTAAGTTCAGTCGACGCCATTCCGGAGTCCCGGATCCTTATTGGTTTCCAGGGAGCTTGGATCGCAATCCAGGGCCGAAGTCCTTCTTTCTTCCGATCTGGATGGTCATTTTCTGGCTGGGCTATCTGATCTTACGGGCGTTGCGAAAACGAAGAGCTTAGGTTTTCGCTGGCCATTTATCCTTGAGGATTTGGGTTGACTGGAAATTCTAGAAAGAAAGCGGCGAGTCACGGTGGAACTTTGCCCATTTTTTCGTTATTCTTCCGTCTCACTTTGGGTCCATCGCGTTCTAACCCAGTTGATCCTCATGAGCTGAAATTTTGCCCGAACCTTTCACATCTCCCCATTCTACGGCTTCTCCCGGCACCGCCCTCCCATCGAGAACCAGTGATGAGTTTTGGAAGTCGAAGCTGGTCCGCGACTATCGATCGGTCAGTTTGCCTTATGATTTGCCGACGCGGGAGAATGGCGGTTTTCACTACGCGAAAGTCGAACGGAAAGTGGATCCGAAGCTCGACGCTCCCCTGAGAGCGATGGCACGAAAAACCGGAGGTCGTGCTGATGATCTATGGAAGGCAACCCTCATTGCGGTACTGGATGGCTACGGTCAGGAGGGAAGTCGTGAGGTCGTTTTAGGGGTTACTACCCACTCCAACGCAAATCGTCCCCGCTGCGAAGACCCCATCGCAGACTTGGTTTTAGGATTCGTCGCGGCGACTTCAGTGATTCGGGTCAACCTGGAGGAAGCTTCCACCTATTATCAGCTGTTGAGTTCTCTCTCCCAACGTTCGCAGGCTCCTGCTTCTGAAGCGATGCTGGCGGAACTCGCCGAAGTGGATTTGATGAGGTTTCGACCGGCCATGGAGGTCGTTTTTGGAGACTATCCTTCTTCGCGGATTTCCGCAGCGGGCTGCGATGTGGCGATCTCTTTAGAGGGCGGGACGAAACTTATCATTCAATACAACACGTTTCGATTCTCCAGGACGGGGGCTCATCGCATTCTGGGGCATCTATTTGAAATGATGGCGAAGGTGTTGGCTGATCCGGATCGTCCTTTGGTCGAACTCGATTTCTTCACCGACAACGAGCGGGAGAGCTTTGGGAAGTGGAATGACACGACTCAAATTGGCGAGGAGCGAGGACGCTGTGTTCACCAGTTGTTTGAAGCTCGAAGCCAGTCGAGAAGCGCAACCACGGCTGTTGTCCTTGGCGGAACGGACGCGTCTTTCGGGGATCTGGAAGCGCGGGCGGAGCAAATCGCCAACAAGCTTGCCAGTCTTGGGATCACGTCCGGAGATCGGGTAGCGATTTATGCGAAATGGTCGGTTGATCTGGTTTCCGCGATTCTGGGCATCTGGAAGATTGGAGCGGCCTGCGTTCCGATTGATTTCCGCTTTAGCCAAGCTCGGGTAGATGCCATTTCTGCCGAATCCCGCCCTGTAGCAGTTATCGTTGCACAACCGGAATTGCCCAGGGCGTTTGCCGATCTTAAGATCTTGGATCTGAGGAAGCTGAAATCGCCAGGTCATGCGGTTGAGGCCGCCGCTTCGCGTGGCGTTGTTTTGGCGAGAGCAACCGCCTGTGTGTTCTACACCCCAACCCCATCGGGAAGAGGGGTGGCGATTCCAGTTTCGCACCAAGCGTTGGTCAACCGGATGGCGTGGTTTTGGAGGAAAAAACCGTTTCGTCGCGGACAGATAGCAGTTGCCCAACATAGCCTCAGCTCGGTTGAGGCTTTCTACGAAGTGTTTATTCCGCTCTGTGAAGGCATTCCTCTCGTTATTTTAGGGGATGGGATCAAATCTTCACCCGCCAGTTTTTGTCAGGCCCTTATCGAAAATCGAATCTCACGCGTCTTTTCCACGCCTTCGTTTCTAGTGGAAATCCTTCAAACGAACGGTGCCAATGACTTAACCGAGCTAAGGGATTGGTTGGTGAGCGGTGAATCGCTGAGCTTGGCTACCGTCCGGTTGTTTCACCGAATCATTCCCCATGCATCCTTATGGAACGGTTACGGTGCGATTGAAACCGCCGGCTTTTCGACGATCTACAATACCGCACAGCTCCCTGAAAAGGCTTCCAAAGTACCGGTCGGCAGCCCAATGGACAATACCCAGATTCGGGTCAGGAATGCCAAGAGAGTTGCTCCGCTGGGGACGGGGGGAGAAATCTGGATCAGCGGACAATCGGTCGCCGGAGGTTACATCGGCCAGCCAGATCTCACCTCCCGTTATTTCGTCCAGGAAGCCGGACAAACCTGGTATCGAACGGGCGATTTCGGGAGATGGTTATCCGATGGGAATCTGGAGATTTTGGGTAGAGTGGACCAGAGTGGACTTCCTGGAGGCGTTAACGGTCATCGAATCGAGATAGAGGAGCTTCTCCGCTCTCATCAGGATGTTTCCCTGGCAGCGGTTCGTTTAGTGTCACTTCAGGATACCGAAGAAGTTGTCGCCTACGTGGTGCCGGCTGATTCGAGCCAGAAGCCGAGGGTTCGTGAGCTTCGAGCCCTTGTCGCGGATCGACTGCCATCGACTCATGTTCCCCGCCAGATCTTTGTGCTTGAGGAATTGCCGCGCCTCTCCAGTGGGAAAATCGACTGGTCCGAACTTCCTGAGCCGGGGAAGGAGCCCGCAAGAAAGGTTCCTCGGAAGCCATTGTTACCATTGACCGAGCTTGAACGTGAAATCCTCGATACCTGGGGCCACTTGCTCGGCGGAGTGCCCGCGAGCACGGATCTCAATTTTTTTGAGTTGGGAGGACACCTGGATGGGATGATTGCGACGATGGCACTTCTGGCGAAGAAAATGGATCGGCACGTCGGACTGCAACAAGCACTAAATCACCCCACGGTAAAGGAGTTGGCTGCCTTTCTACAGGAGAGAAACGACGGATTGGAGGATTGGTTCGGGCTGGCGACGCTCCAAGCTGGCGGCAGGGGAGCCCCGTTCATCCTGGTCCACGATTTCGGAGGTGGCTCGCTCGATTTCTACTCAAAAGTCGTCGAGAAAATGGCTCCGGTGAGGCCTATTCATCTGATTGCCAGTCGAGGATTGAGCGGGCATGAGGAATTTGCCAGCATCCCAGAAATGGCGAGGCATTATGTCAGCGAAGTCCGCGAGATTTACCCTCGAGGAGCCTGCTTTGTGGGAGGCGTTCGTTTTGGCGGTCGAATCGCTCTGGAAATGGCACGGCAAATGCGGAAAACTGGTCAGGAAGTCCCCCTCGCCATGGTGTTGGAAAGCCATCCACGGCTCAATTCGCTGCGAGACAAGCTGGCTCGGGGGCTCTTTAAACCCGGTCTCACGGTGGAAAGTCTCAATTTACCGAGAAACGGCGAAAGCCTACAAGGGCTGGCAGATTTCATCAAAAAACTCGCAAAGACCCAACGAGAACTCGAGGAGAAACACTCCGACAGGCCTTATGATGGAAGGATTGGCTTGATCAAGCTCTTCTCAGACTCCGTATTTCAGAAATCGAATCACGATTTTGGGTGGTCGCAGTGCGCTGCAGCGGGAGTTGAGGAGGTCAACATCGAAGGAAAAGACCGCTACGAGG
>CAYGQD010000050.1:0-36388 GCA_964351855.1 uncultured Verrucomicrobiales bacterium | reverse complement strand
CTTCCCCAGCTGCCCCGTCTGCTCTCCCACCCCCAGCATGTCAATCATCAGGCTGGGGAAACTGCCCACCTTCCGCATCGCGCTGGAAACCGGCGCGCCTTCGCCCACCATCAGCACCACCTTCGCCAGCTTCTCGCGCAGGAAGACGTTCGGCGTCGCCCGCCCCATCAGCTTCAGGCCGTTCAATAAAGGCACCCCGTTATTCACCAGGTTTCCGAGCGACTGACAGAACTGCGCGTAAAACTTCGCCGTCAGCACCGGGCCAATCAGCGGGATCGTCAGCTGATACTGGTCCCACCAAGCCCGTCCCCCCTTCGTCGCAATCACCGCCCGAAACAGAAGAAACGCGGCCACCGTCGCGATCAGAATCGCCCACCACCACGCCGCCATGAAATCGCTAAACGCCACCAGAATTCGCGTCAGCAGCGGCAGCGTCTGATTGGAAGACATGATTAGATCCGTCAGCTGCGGCATCAGCACCGTGCCGAAGACAAAGAGCAGCAACGTGCAGGCCCCGATCAAAAACGCCGGATACACCAGCGCCCCCACCATCCGGCTTTGCAGATCCTGCATCACTTGCAGATTCCACGCCAGCCGCCGTAAGATCTCCGTCAGCGAGCCACTCGCCTCCCCTGCCGCCACCAGATTCACATACAGATCATCAAAGCTCGGCGAAACCTTCCGCAGCGCCGCCGAAACCTTGGACCCTTCCCGAATCTCCTCCCGCAGCTTCGCGCTCACCCGGCGGATGCCCGGGTCCTCTTGCCGATCGTGCAGCACTCGTAACGCCTGCTCCAGCTGCAGCCCCGCATCCAGCATGTCTGCCAGCTCCTCGGTAAACAGAATCACCTGCGTCCGCTTCAGTCGCACCGGCCCACCATCCGCCTCCTCCTTCGCCTTCTGCTTCGCCGTCGCCCCCGCGTTCGCCTCCTCCCGCACACTCACCGGATGCAGCGCCTGCTTCTCCAGCTCCCGATACACCTCCATCTTATTCCGCCCCGCCAGATTCCCCGTCACCGTATTACCGGCACCATCCAGAGCAGTGTAAGAAAAAGCGGGCATATCGAATTTGATCAGTCAGGAACGGCGCGATGAAGAACCGCTACCGCACCACATCATCCGGCTCAGATCAACCCCGACGATGCGGGGAAGTTACGATCCTTTCGCCTCCGAAACCAGCGATCCCGAAGCGGCGAGCGCGGAAGACGAAGGAATCCCACCATGAAGAGCAAGAAGGACATGAAGAGTCCTCATTCATCAGTCCGCAGAGCCCCTGCTTTCATGCTCTTGCACTTCCTCTTCCTCTTCATCCTCTTTCGTGGTCCAACCCCAGAGCCCTCGGGCGGGAGTCTGCGCGGGCAGCAAGATGCCACCATTACCAATCCACCGCCGCCGCCTCCGCATCCGCCAGCTCCTCAAACCGCCGCCCATACCCAAGCTCCTCAATCAACGCCTTCGCCTTAGGCAGCTCGTCGCGCTCGTGGAAGAGGCGGGCGCGGTGGAGGTAGACATCGGCGAGGTAGTGCGGCATCGGCCCGCGCTCGGCGATGAGCTGAGCATCCTGTGGTGGGTGGAGGGAGGATCCTGCGAAGGCGCATCCGCCCCCAACCATCCATCTCTTGGAGATCCGATGGGGATCAACGAGATCAACCAACAACCTGTTGTTCACAAATGACGCGCCTTCGATCTTTCGAATTGAGCAATCTCGGTGTCAAGTAGATGTCGATATTTTATATGAAACGAACCACTAGGACAGATTTTCAATCCGTCGACGGTGCCTTTGCGCAGGGCTGGCGGTCACAGATTGCAAATCTGTCCTACACGCTTTAAGACAGCGATCTGCCAGAAGAATCCACTTGGCCGAGGGCCAATGGTTCCGTAACCTACCGCTGGATTGCTCGTCAATTCACGCGAACCATGTCCCTCATTCCCCTCCTCACCCAAATTGCCCTGGAATCCGGGTGCACGGACCGGCATCGCTGTGAGGAGACTCTGCAATCTGCCCAGACTCGGCAAGCGTCTCTCGTCGAAGCCTTGGTCGAAGCGAACTTGGTCGAAGAAACCGCCTTTGCCCGCAATCTGGCCAACGCCACCGGACTGGAGTTCCTCGCCGAAAGCGAACTGGACCTCAGCCAGCCGCTCCACGCCAAATTTCCAGCCAAGCTGGCCCTGCGCCATCGCATTCTTCCGGGGCGCATGAACGGGACCGACGTCTGCCTTTTGACCTATGATCCCTTCGATCTGGTCGCGAAACAAGCGGTGGGGCAGGAACTCAGCAAAAACGTGACCTGGGCCGTGACCACGCGCTACCAGGTGCTCGAATCCCTCCGAATCGGCTACGGGGTCGGGGCGGAAGACTTCGATGAGATGGTGGAAGGGCGCGAGGAAGTCGAAGACGACGAGATGAAGCAGGAGGTCAGCATCCTGGATGAGGAAGACGAGGAAGCCAGCGTCATGAAATTCGTTAACCAAGTCTTCCGCGAGGCCTTGAAGGAACGGGCCACCGACATCCATGTGGAACCGCTCGAAACCGGGCTGCGGATTCGCTACCGGATCGATGGAGCGCTCCAGGAAGTGACCGTGCCGCCGAACATTCGGGTGCTCCAGTCCTCGCTCGTCTCCCGACTCAAGATCATGGCCCAGCTCGACATCGCGGAGCGGCGCTTGCCTCAGGACGGGCGGATCAACCTGATGCTGGACGGCGATCCGATTGACGTCCGCGTTGCCACGATCCCCAGCGTCAACGGTGAAAGCGTCAGTCTGCGTCTCCTCTCGCGGCAGAAGTTCGATTTCTCGATGCTCGGCCTCGACGAAAAGACGGAATCGATGATTCGCGAGCTGCTGAAATCGCCCAACGGGATCATTCTCGTGACCGGCCCGACCGGTTCCGGAAAATCGACCACGCTCTACACCTTCCTCCGCCAACTGAACACGAAAGACCGCCGCATCGTCACAGTGGAAGACCCGGTCGAAAACAAGCTGGACGGCGTCGTCCAGATCGCGGTCAAACCGGAGATCGGCCTGACCTTCGCGGCGGGCTTGCGCTCCATCCTCCGGGGTGATCCCAATGTCATCATGGTCGGGGAAATGCGCGATCTCGAAACCACCGAAATCGCGGTGCGCGGTGCCCTCACCGGCCACCTCGTCTTCAGCACCCTGCACACGAACGACGCCGTCGGTGGAATTTCGCGCCTGCTCGATATGGGGGTGGAACCGTTCCTCATCGCCTCCTCCGTCCGGGCCTTCCTCGCCCAGCGGCTGGTCCGGACGCTCTGCGATCACTGCAAAGAACCGGCCATCTTCGAAGAAGCCGAGCTGCAACGAATCGGCTTTCCCCTGGAATGGAAAGACCGCATTCTGCAGGCAAAAGGCTGCCGCGCCTGTCGCGACACCGGCTTCCGCGGGCGCATGGCCATCGTCGAGATCTGCCAAGTCACCAACGCGATGCAGGAGCTGATCACCCAGAATCGCCCCAACGCCGAACTCAAAGGCCAAGCCATTCGCGACGGGATGACCCAACTGCGCCCCTACGGCTGGGCCAAAGTGGCGGAAGGGCGCACCACGATCGAAGAGGTGATCGCGAACACCGCCGAAGTGGGCTAGTTCTCCGGCGTGGCTTCAACCCGCTACTCCATCGGCAAACGGAACCGACGCCACGAACAGAGGTATTCCAGCGGAGAAGCGTTTCGAATCCCCAGGGAAGAACTTGGCGGGAAGAAAAATTCCTCCTCCCGTTCCCAACATTTCCCGCGTAAAAACCTTACCTCAGATTATCATGGTGAATTCATGAAAGACTCCGAATTCAATCAGCCCCTCGTCATTGGGGATCAACGCTTTCTTCCCGGAGAAGAAGGGGTGGTGGAACTGCCGATCGGCCAACTGGTGACCAATGAAATGGTCCACCTGACGGTCTGGGTCAAACGGGGAAGTAAACCGGGGCCAAGACTCCTGATCTGTGGCGCGGTCCACGGTGACGAAGTGAATGGCGTGGAGGTAGTGCGACGAGTCTTGGTCAGCAAACGGCTCCAGCATCTAAGTGGGGATTTGATTGCGGTTCCGGTGGTGAATCGGCCCGCGTTTCTGGCCCGAAGCCGCTATCTGCCGGATCGAAAGGACTTGAATCGGCTCTTTCCTGGAGCGGCCAAGGGCTCCTTTGGCGCTCGGCTGGCTCATGTCATCAAACGCGAACTGGCCGCGAAGTGCAGCCACGGAATCGACTTCCACACCGGAGCGGAAGATCGTCCCAATGTGCCTCAAATTCGGGTTTCGTCTCATGATCCCGCCCTGATTGCCTTTGCCAAGTCCTTCGGCTCTCCCATCATCATTGTATCCTCGGTCCGCGACGGCTCGCTCCGGTCCGAATTCACCAAAGCGGGGAAGCCGATGCTCATGTTTGAAGGCGGAGAGGCTTCCATCGTCGAGCGAATGACGGTTTATCTCGGGGTGAAAGGGACCTTCTCAGCGATGGAGCATCTCGGCATGCTCCCGGGCGAACACGCCGATATCACACCTCATCCCACAGTGATTTGCAGCGAATCCTGGTGGGAGCGCGCTCCCCATGGCGGAGTTCTCTCCCCGGCCATCGAGCTGGGATGGGCGGTGGAAAAAGGACGACTTCTCGGAAGGATTGGTGATCCGTTTAGTGGTCGATCCTACGAAGTACGCTCCAACCGCTCCGGGATTGTGATTGGCCGGACCAAACAAGCGGTCGTCGATCAAGGCGACGCCTTGTTCCACCTCGCCGCCGCAGAGAACCTCGCCGAGGCAGAACAGGCCATTTCTTCGAGTGAACTTCGCTTCAACCAACAGTTCGATGTGCCGGTCTTCGCGGAAAACGAAGAGGGTGAGCTGGTCCTACCACAACCGCCCGCCGCTCCGGTTCTCGACTTCGTCGCGGCGGCCGCACCACCTCTGGAGCAGCAACTCACTGAGGAGCCCCCAGACGTCCCCGCACCGCCGCGGAAGCGCAGTTGGTTCCGACGAGGTTAGGAACCCGTTTGCGGGCTTCGGGATTACCAAGGAAATGCGATTGACCGGGCTCTTTGCTATCATCCTTGAACCCACTCAGCCGCCGCTTTGCTGGGTCGGATTGATCGTTTTCAGGCTTCAACGAACTTTCTTGCCTTTGATCTCGATAAGCGCATAGTAGCCGCTCATCGATCATTGGCGAATTAGTCATTTTCGAACCGGCCTTTCATTTCTGGTGCTGGTTTATGTTTGTAACTTACGGAGTTCAATGCCGATGAACAGTGGTCATTTCCAAGCAGTCATCATCGACGCAAATCGTTGATAATTAGCAACCTCGGGGTGTAGCGCAGTTTGGTAGCGCGCGTCGTTCGGGACGACGAGGTCGCAGGTTCGAATCCTGTCACCCCGACTCCTTATTCCCTCACTCCGGTTGGATTATCACTTTTCGAGGCATGACGGTTACTTCCCAGCCAGGTGTCTTCACGGGTGAACCTGAGCCAATCCCGGCTGGAGGTCGTTCAAATCCACCGAATACTTGGCTCCTGAACGGTGTTCCCCGTCCACGTTGTCTAGAATGAGCTTGATCCGCGTGGTGCCGCTAGCTGCATCGGTCACCGGGCTGACGAACTCTACCCGCGCCTGAATCGGATCTTGATTGCCGTCCAAACGGCGCACGGGAACGGTCTGTCCCGGCTGGAGTTGCTGCACCGCTTGGTGCTCGACGTGGAGAACGAGACGGAGCTGATCCAATTTCACGACGGTGACGACCGGCCCCCGCCCAGGCTGCACATTTTCACCGGTTTCCGGGAAGATCCGGGTGACAACTCCATCAAACGGACTGCGAAGGGTGTGGCGCTCAATCTGTGCGGCGATTTGCTCAACCTGGATCGCCAAGGTGGCGACCTCTTCCTTGGCAGCCGCCAGTTCCGCATCCGCGACTTCGAATTCCGTTAGGGCCCGTCCGACTTCATCGCGGTTCGCGCTTCCCGTCTTGGCGAGCCGCTCCAATTCATCCAGTCGGCGTCGGCGCAAATTCCAGTTCGCTTGAGCGGATTGGATCGAGGAGCGGCTTTCGGCCTTGATCTTGGCGATCCGCAGCGTCGCTTCCAGCACCTGGGTATCGAGCTTACTCAGCAACTGTCCCTCGGTCACGGTTTGACCTTCCTGGACGGGAATCTGGGCAATGACTCCAGCCTCCGGGAAGGACATCTGAATTTCCCGGATCGGTTGGGTGCTGCCGACAAGGGTGGTCTGGCCGCTGAGCAGGGTAGGAAGCAGCGTGAGACAAAAGGCGATCAGGAAAGAGGTTTGCATAGGTTTTGGTTCAAGGTTCACGGCTTCAAGCGACGCGGAGTTTGGTTTCATCGTTCCAGCGATCCTGCTCCATCGTGGCGAGCCGATTCTGGTAGGCTTGAACTTCAGCGATGGTCTGGATGCGCTCAAATTGGCGAGCGAGCTTACCGGGTAATTCCCAGTCGGCAGAATCATGCTGTTCGAGAAGTCGCTCGGCCAGTTCCGGGGCGAATCGGGAAATGAGATGGTCTTCGAGGGATAGAAAGATCTGGCCAGAGCCCGGCTTGCCCTGACGCGCGGCCCGACCGAGCAACTGCCGATCGATGCGCTGGCTTTCATCGATTTCGATGACCATCACGTGAAGCCCTCCGAGTTCTTCAACGCCTTCCCCGAGGTCGATGTGGGTACCACGCCCAGCCATATTCGTGGAGATGGTGACTGCGTGAGGCTGGCCTGCTGCGGCAATGACTTCCGCCTCCGATTGATCCTGGTTCGCATTCAGAAGCTGATGCGGGATCTCGGCCCGGGTCAACATGCCGGAAAGTCGCTCGCTATTTTCGATGGTCCGCGTTCCCACCAAAACGGGTTGGCCCAATTGATGGAGGCGCCGAATTTCGGCCACGGCCGCGATCAGCTTGTGCTCCGATTTGGCAAACACACGCGGAGGTTGAAGTTGTTGGCGGCAGGGTTTGTTGCGCGGAATTGGGACCACCGGCAACTGATAGACCTGCCAAAACTCTCCCGCCGACTCCAAGCCGGTGCCGGTCATGCCACAAACGCGATCATAGAGCCGATAGAACTTCTGGCGTGAGATGCTGGCCTGCGATTCACTTTCGCAATTGATGGGAAGTCCTTCTTTCGCTTCGACCGCCTGGTGCAAACCATCGCGCCAACTGCTACCTTCCTTCACCCGGCCCGTAAATTCGTCAATGATCAGGATAGAATCATCTCTCACCAGATAATGCCGATCTTTGGTGAGGGTGAACTGCGCACGCAGGGCATTCTCGACGTAGCGATACCAAGGTCTCTTGAGGAGGTTGCGATCGATTTCGCAGTTCATCTGGTGGATCCGGTCATGCCCGCCTTCCGTGAGATTCGCCTGGCGCTTCGTTGCGTCCGTTTCGAAATCGACGCCCTCCTCCAGTTCGTTCAACAGATCACGAGCGGCAAGATAGAGCCCGGAGTCCGGGTTTTCGCCGTTGTTACGACCGCTGATGAGCAGAGGGGTAACGGCTTCATCGATAAGGATCGCATCCGCTTCGTCGATAATGGCGACATGCAGGCCGCGTTGCGCTTGTAAGATGGATTGCGACTTGCGCCCTAACAGGTCATTCCAGAGTTTCTCTCCAGGCTGCAATTCCGGCTGACGAAGCAAGGCCAGCTGATCGCGCAGGTAGTCGAAGCCGAACTCGGAACCCGTTCCATAGGTAACGTCCGCAAGGTAGGCCTGGCGTTTGCGAAAAGGGGGCACGCGTTCCGGCAAAAGGGCTGAGGTTAGCCCCAGCGCTTCGTAGACCGGTTGACCAAAAGCGTGATCCCGCTCGGCCAGATAACCATTGGCCGTGGCCACATGCACCCCTTTACCCGTCAAGCCAAAATAGAAAGCCGGAAGCAACTGCACCAGCGTTTTCCCCTCCCCGGTCGCCATTTCCGCGATCGCCCCACGAGCCAAGGCTAGCCCACCCAGAATCTGGACGTCGTAAGGAAATAGGCCCAGCAGGCGCCTGCTCATTTCCCGGACCAAGGCAAAGCTGAAATCCAGGGTTTCTTCCAGTGGACGTCCGGCCCTCACCTCATCTAGAGCCTGTCGGGCAAGCGCGGCAAGCGAATCGACGTTGCGCTTGGCTAGCTCGGGAGCGAGTTCGTTAATGCGTCGCAGCCGTTCCTGATCCGTAGGGCCCTCCTTCCCCGACTTCAAGGCGCATCCCATTTGATGGGTGAAAAACGGCACCGGCGCATATTGCCGACGCAACGTTTTCCAGAACCCCGAGGAAGCTCTGTCCGTAGCTGGGAGAAGGCTTGCCATGTTTAGCGTAGAATCGGCGTCGCTTTTATACGAGACTTACTACCACTGACCGGAAGCAAATCCGCGGGAGGGTTCTTATCGATATACACCTCTGCCTCCGGAACTGCTTTGGCGAGGCGGATCTCAGGTAACCCGTTTTCATCCTGGCCTTTCTCAAATTCGATCCCCTCCCCTTGAATCAGGGTTCCCTTGGCACGTTCCATGTTCGTCAACGCGACATTATAGACGATCAGCGACTGGAGAAACGCTTCCCGGGCAAATTGTAGACGGTCTTGAGCCTCCAACAAACTTTCCAGGTAAGAGCTGGTCAGCTTGTCGCCTCCATCTCCGTCCACACCACGACGCTGGAGAAGAACGTCCAGATCCTTCTTAGCAGCCTGAGCGGCGCGATGTTTCGCACGCATGTCAGGGTAAGCCGTGGTCACTTCACGATAGGCGACCTGGACCTCCAGATGAACGGTTTCCAACGTCGATTGCAGGCGTTGTTCCTGTTGGCGAAGCTCTAGTTGGCTGCGCACGTGGCGGGCACGGGGGAAGCGACGCTCGATCGGAATCGAGGCGGTCAAACCAACGGCCCAGGATGGGTTTCCATCGTTGAATTCACTCCGTGTCGCCCCTTCCCAGTCGCCATTACCCCGCAGTTCCGAGATGGACCCTTCTCCGAAGAGGTTGACTTCCGGCAACCGATCCTGCTTGGCCATCCGTTCCCGAATATTGGCAGCTTGCAGCTGGCCCTCAGCCTGGATGACTTCCGGTCGATTGGACATCGCGACTTGGACAGCCTCCTCGAAGCCAGCGTGGACTGCGGCCGTCACGGGGAGATCGCCAGGAATCAACTCGCCAATGCCTCGCTCAATCAGTCCGGGATCGTTGATGAGAGCTCTCAAACGCGATTCGGCGTTCTTGATCGACAACTCGGATCTCACCAAATCGGCTTGCCGTGACGCTAACGCAGATTCAGCCCGTGCTCGTTGGCTCGCCATTGTGTCCAAGTTGCCTCGGCCCCGCATTTCATTCACGATCTTCTCCGTTTCGTGAACCAGCCTGGATTTCTCCACATAAACCGATCGCGATAGATAGAGCGCCCAGTAAGAACGATTCACCTCCGTCAGGTGCGTTTCCAACTGCCGCAAGAATTCCTGACTCCCAATCTCATGGTCTAACTTGGCGATGCGAATAACGCTTTCATTGTAGCGGATACCACCTCCACGAAGAATCGGCTGCACCATGGTCAGTCTCAGCCGAGCCCTCCCCTGATCCTGCGGAATGAAGAACTCAGAGTTGTTCCGTGTCCGGCCAATTTCTTGCGCGATGCCAACTTGGGCCCCGGTCCGCAACCGCTTGCGGGCACCCGATTCCCAGCTGCCCTCCCGCTGCCGAAAGAACTCCTCGTTTCCGCCGACTTCCAGACTGCTGCCAACCGGTTCATGGAGGCGCTCCAATTGGGTTGTGGTATAGAATTCACCATCAAAGGCACCACGCGCCTCATCAATTCCCATCTCCCGAATGACCGGAATGTTACCAAAGACCCGAATCTGGGTCGAATTCGCCAACGCACTCTGATAAACTGTTCCCATGTCCACGGAAGCCGGGTTCGAGCTGCCCAACAGCTGACGCCGGACATCTTGATACCACCAGTTTTCGGCTGGAATCCCCTCGACTCCAAAATTGCCTCCCGCGCGGGCCTTGCCTTCTTGGCCAAACTCGGCCAGAGCCTGAGAGGCAAAGGCCAGTTTCAGATTGGTGATCGTCTCTTCCAAGTCGCGTTCGCGCTTACCTTTGGTCTCGTAGGGCGCGCTATTCAGCTCTTCCAGGTGTGCGGATCGTTTTCCCTCGCCATTGCGATAACTTTTTTGAGTTGGCAGAGAACACCCGTTCAGGAGCATTCCGGCCAGGCAGATGGACCCCAGTCGGTAAGTCCAGTTGAATAATTTCGGGTTCGATTTCATAGTAGAAGGAGAGTGGCGAATGATATTTCTATTTAGGGGGGAGATTGGGGAGAATAGGAACGTTATCCACCGGCCATGCCGGGAAGACCCGATGTGGAGATGAATTCGTATTGGAACATGTTCCAGTTCAGTTGAATGATGGAACCGCTGGAGCGGTGGATCTGCAGCACCGCCTGCGCAGAACGCAGCGTGAAGACTTCCTGTTGGGTCAGTTCAGAAGTGTATTGAGTGCCGGTGTTGTAAGCCGGGCCAAAATAGGTTCTGAAGTTATAGCCCGTCGTATCCGACGTGTTGTGTATCGCCGCAGTTTGCCGCATGACGATTCGGTGAGGCTCCTCGTTGATCGAAGCCGTCTGGAAGGTAACCACCCAGTTTCCTCCGGTATCGGCCACCGTCTGAGCCGTAGCGATCTGCAATCCCTGCGCATTATACACCTCGAGGACGACATTCGATCCCGGTTGGACCAAGCCGCTATTCATATGATAAGCGATCGAGGTCGGCAATCGATGGTGAAGATTCTCACCGGTTCGGAAGTAGCGTTCGAAGCGGCTCTCGCTATAGTCCGTGATTTCCGAGATCGCGTCAGGGCGGAACGCAGATCCAATGGGACGATTCGTCACCGCGCCGCGCTGATTATCTTCACCGAAGAGGAAATTCTGGGTCGTATCGAACTGAAGCTCAACTCCACTATCGTCACGATCCTTGTGCACTTTCGGAGCGGGTGGTTCCAGCACGATGGTCGTATCCGTATCGGTATTGTTCGCCGGTGTCGGGTCGGCCCCTCCCGATCCATCATCTGTGATCGTCGTCGTATTCAGGACGGTTCCTGCGCTCCATACGCGAATGCTCACAGTCACGGTGCCCGATTCCCCGGGATTCAGATCACCTAGATTCCAGGCTACCGTTCCACCACCAAACACGCCACCATCTGAAGCTGAGATGAACTCGATTCCCATCGGCAAGCGATCTTCAAGAACCACACCGCTGGCCACTTGAGCGCCCTCGTTGGTGTAACTGAGCGTATAGGTCAGGACATCACCGACCTGTGCGTTGATCTGGCCATCCGTCTTCGTGACGGCAAGATCCGGCACCGCATTGATCGGTGTTTCTTCGGCATCAGAGTTGTTCTCCGGAGTCGGGTCGATATCGAGATGGGTAACCTGGGCGGTGTTGGTGATCGACTCAAGACCAGCGGGAATCGCGAGCGGAGCGCGAAGAGAGATGGTGGCCGTCGCAATGTCACCAACCGGAATATCCGGCAAGCTAATCGTGACCACCCCAGCTCCGAGAACGCCTACTGGCGTCGAACCAAGAGGCGTGAATCCATTGGCAATAAATTCGGAAAGATTGTCGGTAATCTGCACGTTCCGAGCGTCTGCCCGCCCAATATTCGTCACCGTCAGGGTATAAGAAAAGGTGCCCCCGGGGGTGATGACGGCACCACCATCGTCTTTACTGATTCGCAGGTCTGGCTGAAAGACCTCCACGGTTTGTGAATCGGTATCGTTATAGTCATTCAGCGCTCCGCCCGGATCCGTTGGATCGCCTGTCCGCTCGTTCGGGTTTGGCCCCGCCGTTGAAGTCCATTCTAAGCCTGCATTGTTGATAATGGTCCCGTTGAAGGCACCAATTCCTGAGGTGACGTCCGCCTGGAAGGTGAGTTCGACCGAACGACCAATATCGAGACGATCCAACGTTACCCTCAACGCCCCCGGAGTGCTGGTGTCTGCCACAATCAACGTTGGATTCGGTAATGCATCCAGTGCAGTTACGGTGATCGAAGCTGGATTGAGCGAAAGCTCTGCGGGCAGATTGTCCGTAATATCGATATCGAACGCATCCGCCGGGAACGCTCCCCCCGTGTTGGTGATAGTCAGCGTATAGGTCAGCGTGTCAGCCAACTTCGGAGCCACATTGTCGACCGTTTTCTGGATCTCAAGTTGTGGCTCGACCACGCTGACGGTTTCCTGATCTTGAACCTGGGTCAGCGGATTGCCGGCGGCATCATTCGCGTCTGCAGTGGCATCATTCGTCAGCGTGGTGCCTCCTTGATTGGTCGCTAGGTTTTCGACAACCGCTTGGTAAGTGATGACAAACGAGTCATCCGCTCCATCGTTCACGGAGGTATTCACCACGGTTCCCAGGTTCAACGTCAGCACCCCGGTCCCCGGTGTCCACGTTTCCGCGATTCCGCCAATGGCAATCAGCGGATTGCTTTGCCCCGCATCGACCACCGCGGTGCCTGACAGATAGCGTAACCCCACCGGTAACCGATCCTGCAAGATCAAGTCAGGAGTGGTTCCCTCCATGATCGTCACTTCTAATTCGAAGGTGACAGTCTCCCCCACCGAGTAAGTGATCGACGCACCGGCTGGAAGACGTTTATCGATCGCCAGTTCCTCGATCGCGATCGCGTTCGCAGCAGATGCGGTATCGCTATAGTCATTCGGCCCGACACCATCACCGCCGCGTTCTAGTGCATCCACACCTTCCACACTCGTCCAGTCAATCCCCGCTTGGTTCGCGATCACTTCATTGGGTCGAACCTGTTCATTTAGCACGCCAGTGAGGTTGATGGTGATGGAATCGCCGAGATCCAGGTCATAGCCACCTGCCTTCGTCGTGAGAACGCCTCCGACTAGTTCGAACGCATCCTTCACGTTTGCATCCGTTGGATGAGTGATGGTGACTCCGGTAGCGAAATCGAGATCCACCCCAAACGGAATCTTGTCGGCAAAGGTCACGTCCTTGGCATCTGCCGTTGAGGAACCTTCATGCGTGATCACGATCTGCCAGCTGATGGTGTCCCCGGCATCAGTAGGTGTCACTGTCAGGGTTTTCTGAACGTCCAGCACCGGCTCAACGATTTCCACGTCTACAAAATCGGCAATCGTCTGCGTTCCAGCTTCATCATCGAAGCTTAGGTTCCCGTCATTGCGAACCACATCACCGTCCTGATTCCCGATCACATTCACCACGCGGGCCGTCACCAGAACCTCGATCTGATCAGCCGTCGGGTCGACTCCATCGACGGCGTTGTTGGTGACGGCGCCAAAGTCGATCAGCATCTGGTCGGCAAAGGTATCAGCATTGGTGTCAGCCACCAGTGGAACCAGTGAGCCAAAAGCCCCTTGATCGCTGGTGAGATTGGAACCCGCGCTAATCACCACCGATTCGATCTCCAGAATCGCGTTGGTGAAGTTGATATTGTCCAGAATCCTGACATTTGGCGTCGTTCCTTCGGCCACGGTCGCCGTCAACCGGTAGGTCACCGTCTCCCCAATCACCAGATCCTCAATCGTCGCGCTCGCCCCACCCGGGATTCCGGTGTGAATCTGAGAACTTCCCGCGATGTCCTTGGTGAACGCGTAACCCGTCAGGTTCGACCGCACCGTGGCGTCATCATTTGCGGCATAGTCATCCCGCACGCCACCAACGCCGTCTGCGCCATCGCGCTCGTTCGCATCGGCCCCGGGAAGCGAGCTCCAATTGATGTCTACTGCATTCAACAAGTCCTGACCGTCCTGCACCGTCGCCAGAATGGTGGCAGTATAGGTGATCGTAATTGTCTCCCCGTCTTCTATGGTAAAGCCAGAACCCACCTGGGTGACACCATTCGCAGTGGCGAGAAAATTCGGTGCCACGTTGGCGTTGATGTTACTGTTCGCGGTGAAGCTCCCGGTCAGGAGATTCATTTGCGGCGGCAGAACATCCGCAAACTTCGTGTCGAACGCATCCACACCGCTGTTGTTTGCGATCACAATCTGATAGCTCACCGTGTCACCGGCATCTGGATTCGCCGGGACAGCGACAATGGATTTCGCAACGGTTACCGTGGGTTCGACAATTTCAACGGTCTCCGTATCGGACAGAGTGACAGAACCGGTTGATGTATCGAAATTCAGATCTCCTCGGTTTGTGATCACGTCACCTTGCTGATTCGCGACCTCGTTCACCACTAATGCTCGAACCGTTACGATGACTTGGGAATCGGTCCCGGCTCCACTAAGGGCGCTATTCGTCACCGTCCCGAGATTCAAGAAGACGCGATCGTTGTAGGCATCCACGTTCGCATCACTCACGACCGGAGCCATCCCTGTGATCACTCCCTGATCGCTCGTCAGGTTGGAACCACCGACGACCGTCGCGCTTTGGATATGAAGCAGTCCGTTGGTCGGATCCAGTTGATCGATCAAGCTGACGTTTGCCGTGGTTCCGCTACCAATCGTGGCGACCAGTTGATACGTCACCACCTCGCCGACGACCAGATCCGGAATGTTCACGTCGGTGCCTTCGCCCACGGCGGTATGCGTCGCGTCGCCATCGACGAAGATTTTATCAAAGGCGAACGAGTTGCTGACTTCCGCCACAAAAGAAGCATCCGAGTTGTCTTCGTAGGTATCGAGCGCGCCGCCCTCCCCATCATCGCCCGTGCGTTCGTTCGCGTTCGCGCCAGAAATCGAGGTCCAATCGACCTGCACGTTATTGGTATACGTCACTCCATCCACGACCCCTCCGTTGATCCGAGCATTATAGGAAAAGGTAATGATTTCTCCTGCCGCCAGATTGAACGGCGCATTGTTCGTCACTCCGCCAGCCACCGCCGTGAATTCTCCGGTGACCACACCTCTCTGATTACTTGCCGCAGCAAACGTTGCGGGAAGAAGATCTACCTGCGTTGGCAGGGTGTCTACAAAGGTGGAGTCATAGGCGGTGAACGATGTGGGATTGGTAATCGTGACTTCGTAGCTAACGGTATCCCCGGCGTCGGGATTTGCCGGAATCGCGGTGATGCTTTTGTTCGACACGATATCAGCCTCAAAGACCTCAACTTGAGCGGTCGCCTGAAGCGTCTGGGCACCATTGTAGATGCTGAGTTCGCCGGTATTGGTCAGAAGATCGCCATCCTGGTTTTGCGCTAGATTGGCGACGCGTGCCACCACCTCGATCGTGATAGTACTATCCGCCACATTGTTACCGGTGGCGAGGATGTCGCCAAAATCGAACGTGATCACGTCAGGATCGCTTCCGGTTTGAACTCCGATTGAATTGAGGGCGAGTCCCCTGCTGATGTTCGTGACCCCGGCACCGATAGCGGTGATCTGGCTGCTCACGTATTCGAGCACCCCGTTGGCATCTCCGTTGAGTGCCGTGAATGGCAGCGTATCGGTAATCACGACGCCCGTGGTGGTGCCTTCTCCAAACGTAGCAACCAATTGGAAGGTGACTTCCTCGCCAACCACCAAGTCCTGGAGCGCTCCATTGCCTTCACCTGACAGATTCCCGTTTTCGGACGTTGTCAGGACGCCTTTCGTGAACGCATAAGCCAGATCGGGATCAATCGCGGCAGCGCTGCTCACGACTGGAGTTCCCGCGCGCCCCAAAAGATCATCCGCGTGGCTATCATAATTCAGAGTCGCGCTGTTAGTGATATTCGCATCGAGGTCGGTGATGGTATCAACGAGCTTGAACTGAATCCGAACCTGATACGGAGAGCCCGCCGTGACCGCTTCTGGAATCGTCTCCCAACGCATCGTGATCGTTTCCCCCGCGATCCCTACTCCGGATCCGGAAATGGTGGTGCTGTCAGGAATCGGCGTGGCACCGATGGCAGCGAAGCCCACCAGTTCAAAACCCGCCGGAATCACGTCGGAAATTTCGACATCAAACGCATCCGAGGTGCTCGCTGCGTCATGGTTTACCGTGAAGATGTAACTGAAGACATGACCCGCATCGCCGGTCGTTGGACTTGCTCCATCGAGCACTTTGCTGAAGTCCAGAACCGGCTCGATCACCGTTACACTGGTCTGATTGTTCAGATCATTGGGCACATTGTCGGCGCTGGCATCCGCATCGTTGGTCAATACCGCAGCGTTGACCACGTTGACCGGATCATCGTTCACCTGGACCTCGTAGGTGATGAAGAAACTGTCGGTATCGAGATTCAGCCCACTATCTACGTTCCCGGGATTGGTAACGCTGGTTGCGGTGATGGTGAGGACTTGTCCAAGTTGCGCTGCGTTGAAGCCCGCGACCGTCATCCCGTTGGCGTTGGAAACCTGGACGCTAGCCAGATTGAGCGTCACACCATCCGGAAGCGTATCGACAATGCTCAAATTCGTTAACTCGCCCTCAGCAACTTCGATTTCGAGTTGGTAGGTCAACCGATCGCCCACCGCGACCTCGGTCGTCCCTGCCGGGATCGATTTGGTCACATTGAGAACACCTTGAACCACCGTGTTGACGGTGGAAGTGGCCGCATAATCATCGAGTGCACCACCCACACCATCGGCCCCGTCGCGTTCGTTCACGTTTCCATCGTTGATGCTGGTCCAGGTCACATCGGCGGTGTTCGCGATCGTGTCCGCCGGGCTGGCATCATCGCGCACCGTCCCGGAAATCGTCAGGGTCAAAACTTCGTCGAGCAAGAGATCGACGTTACCAGTCGTCTGCAGATCGTTAGCCCCGTCAATGTTAAACGAACCGGTCACATCCGCCGCGTCGATCGTCGCGCTATCCAGGGTAAAGTCCTCGAGGAACCCATCCGGAAGCAGGTCGGTGACATTCAGGTCGAAGGCGTCCGCCGTGCTCGTCGCCGAGGGGTTGGTGATCTGGATCTGATAGGTGACGGTGTCACCCGCATCGAGCCCTGCGGTATTGCTCGTGATCGTCGTAGCGATGTTCAAATTCGGCTCGACCACTTCAACCTGCGCGGTATCCTGGAATGTCTGGGCGCCGTTGTAGATGCTGAGCTGACCGGTGTTGGTCAAGAGGTCACCATCCTGGTTTGGATTCAGGTTCGCCACCCGCGCCACGACCTGGATCGTGATGGTGCTGTCAGCAACATTATTGCCAGTAGCGACGATGTTGCCGAAGTCGAAGGTGACCACGTCAGGATCGCTCCCGGTCTGGGTGCCGGTCGAGCCAATGATCAGTCCGTTGCTGATGTTCGTGACTCCAGCCCCGATGGCGGTGATCTGGCTACTGACAAACTCCAGCACGCCGTCGGCATCGCCGTCGAGCGCGGTGAATGGCAGCGTATCGGTGATGACCACGCCATTGGTGGTGCCTTCGCCAAAGGTGGCTACCAGCTCAAAGGTTACTTCCTCACCAACCACCAAATCCTCGAGGGCTGCGTTGTGCTGGCCGGTCCCCGTGCTCGTCTCCGAAGTCGCCACGACCTCTTTCGTGAAGGCGTAGGCCAAATCCGGATCAAACGGATTGGCTGAGCTACTCAGCTGGGTTGCAGGGCGTCCGGCCAAGTCATCCGGATCCTGATCATAATCCAAAGTGGCACTGTTGATGATGTTAGGATCAAGATCGGTGATCGTGTCGACCACCACGAATTGGATGCTGACCTGGTAGGCATTGGCCGCCGTGACCGTGTCGGCGATCGTTTCCCAGCGGAGCGTGATCGTTTCGCCCGCCAACCCAGTTCCGGTGCCGGAGATTACGGTCGAGTCTGGAGCGGGCGCCCCCCCGAGTGGTGTGATGGAAGCCGGAATCAGCTGGAATCCAGCCGGAACTACGTCGTTGAGGATCACATCCTGCGCATCCGCGCCGCTGGAGGGATCGTGGTTGATGGTAAACACGTAGGTTACCACCGTGCCAGCATCCCCGGATGTCGAACTTGCACCATCGAAGCTTTTGTCGAGCTGAAGGACGGGCTCTCGAACGGTGACTGTGGCCTGATTGTCCAAGTCATCGGGCACGTCATCCGCGGTGGCATCAACATCGTTGGTCAGCGAAACGCCGTTGATGACATTCACCGGATCGTCAGAAATATCGATCGTATATTCGATCGTGAATCCGGCCGTATCGAGATTCGACGCATCGTCTGTCGTATTTGCGTTCGTCACCGAATCCGCCGTGAAGGTCATGACCTGGCCAACGACATTCGTATTAAAGTTCACAAATGAAATTCCCGCATCCGGAGTCACCACCAACGAACCGCCATCTAGGCTCACCCCGGCGGGCAGAGTATCCACGAGGCTCAGATTGCTCAACACGCCTTCAGCCACATCAACCCGCACCCGATAAGTGATACGATCGCCAACCAACACATCGGTCACTCCACCAACGACCGTTTTCCCCACATTGAGAACTCCCTGCACCGGTACGCTCACACTGCTGGAATCCGTATAGTCATTCACCCCGCCCGAGCCGTCCCGCTCGCCCGGATCGACTCCGTCGATTCCGCTCCACGTGAGATTGGCTGTGTTGTCGATCGAGTCTCCGGGATTGGCATCCGGACGAACTTGAGCAGTCACGATCAACGTCAGCGTCTCGGTTTTCGCCAGATCGACGTCTCCGATCGTGACGAGATTGTTGCCTGCATCAATATTGAACGATCCACTGACATCAGCGGCCCCAATGGTGGCACTAACAAGATTAAAATTCTGGAGCAGTCCAGCTGGCAATGCATCACTGAGATCCAGATCGAAGGCATCCGCACTGCTGTCGCCCGAATGGGTCACCTGGATCTGGTAGCGAACCGTGTCCGCCGCATCCAGTCCGGCGGTTGCACTGGTGATCGTCTTCGCGACCACCAAATCCGGAGCGACGATTTCGACATCCTCGAAATCGCTCAGCGAAGTGGGGCCCGTCGATGAATCAAAATTCACCTGACCGGTATTTCGAATGATATCGTCATCCTGGTTTGCCGCATCGTTCACCACCAGGGCCTGGATCGTAATGATGACCTGCGAATCTGCCGGGACTGCGCTGGAGGCATTGTTGGTCATCGTCCCCAGATTGAGGAAAACTCGATCGTTGAAGGTGTCGGCGTTGCTATCACTGACGACGGGACTTAGGCCGGTAATGACGCCCTGATCGCTGGTCAAGTTGCTCCCCGCAGCGGTAACGACGGCGCTTTGAATATCGAGCAGGCCGTTGGTGAAGTCGAGTTGATCAACGACACTAACATTGGATGTCGTGCCCCGCCCGATCGTCGTGACAAGCTGGTAGGTTACCGTTTCACCCACGATGAGATCTGGAATCGCGGCGCTTGTGCCTTCATTGGTGAGGGTATGGGCGATATCTCCACCAACAAATACTTTATCGAAGGCGAACGTGTTACTGACCTCCGCCACAAAGGAGGCGCTGGTATTGTCCTCGTAGTTGTTCAGGCCGCCACCTTCTCCGTCATCACCGGTGCGCTCATTGGGATCAACCCCGGAGATCGACGTCCAATCGACTTGAACGTTATTCGTATACGTCTGCCCATCAACTACGGCAAGAGTGACTGAACCATCGTAGGTGATCGTGATCGTTTCACCGGCTTCGAGCGTGAACGGGGCGTTGCTGGTGATTCCTCCGGCAACGGCAGTAAAGTTTCCGCTAACATCACCATTTACATCGCTGTTTGCGGTAAAGGTCAACGGTTGGAGTAAAACTTCTGGCGGTAAAACGTCCGCAAAAGTGGCCTCATAGGCGTCGAACGCGGTTGGATTGTTGATCGTGATCTCGTAACTCGCCGTATCCCCTGCATCCGGTTCGATCGGAATATTGGTGATCGATTTGTTAACCACGATCTCCGGCTCGAAGACTTCTACTTGGGCGGTATCCTGGAAGGTTTGAGCGCCGTTGTAGATACTCAGCTCTCCGGTATTGGTGAGAAGGTCTCCATTCTGATTCTGGGACAGGTTGGCGACCCGCGCGACCACTTGGATTGTGATGGTGCTATCGGCGAGATTGTTCCCCGTCGCGACGATATCCCCAAGATTGAACTCCACCACATCTGGACTTCCTCCGGCCAACACTCCATTTGAACCGATGATCAAGCCGGAGGAGATGCTGGAGATTCCGCTCCCGATCCCCGTAATCTGACTACTCAAATACGTGAGCACGCCATCGGCATCGCCATTCGCCGCAGTAAAGGGCAGCGTATCGCGAATGATCACGCCGTTCGTGGTTCCTTCACCGAACGTGGCGACCAATTCAAACGTCACCTCTTCGCCGATCACCAGATCTTGGATCGCCGCGTTGCCTTGGCCTGCCAGATTCCCGTTTTCTGAGGTAGTAACCACCGATTTGGTAATGGCATACGCTAAATCAGGATCGACCGGGAGCGCGTTTGCGACCAACTGAGTTGCCGCCCTTCCATCCAGATCATCCGGGTTCTGGTCATAGTCGAGGGTGGCGCTATTAACGATGTTCGGATCGAGATCCGTAATCGAGTCGACCAGCGCGAATTGAATCGTGACCTCATAGGAATTCGCGGCCGTGACCGTTTCAGGAATGGTCTCCCAGCGTAGCGTGATCTTGTCCCCGGCTGCTCCGGTTGTCGTTCCATCAATCGAAATGGAGTCCGGCGCGGGAGTGCCGCCAACCGGAAGAATCGAACCCGGGACCAGCACAAACCCAGCGGGAACGACGTCCTCCAGAATCACGTCCTGAGCATCCGCACGACTCGTCGGATCGTGATTGAGGGTAAAGGTATAGCTGAAGATATCTCCCGCATCGCCGCTATTGGCCCCGGTCAGTGTCTTCTGCAATTGCATCACCGGTTCGGCAATGATGATCGACGCTTGATTGTCGAGATCATCCGTCACGCCGTCGGCACTGGCATCTGCATCGTTCACCAAACTGACGCCATTGAAGTTCGGCCCGACGTCATCCACCGTAACTTCGTAGGTAATCAAGAACGAATCGCCGTTCGAGGCGCTCGGATCGTCCGAATCACTCGGATTCAACACGCTCGTCGCTGCAATCGTAAGTTGTTGACCAAGCTGTGAAACCGTAAATCCGGAAATCGTCATCCCGTTCGCGTTGGAGACCACGACACTTCCCGGAGTCAACGTGACGTGATTCGGCAACGTGTCGACAATCGTCAGATTCTCCAGCGTGCCCTCGGCGACATTGACCTCCAATTGATAGCCAATCGTGCCGTCGATCAGCACTTCCGTAGCACCGGAAGGAATGGTCTTTGTCAGATTGAGAACTCCTCGCACCGGCGTGTTCACCGTGCTGCTATCGGAGTAATCGTTCACGGCACCGCCAATTCCGTCGGAGCCATCGCGTTCGGTCGGATCTACTCCATCAATCCCTGACCAGGTCAAACTGGCCGTGTTTCCAATGGAGTCTCCCGGATTCACGTCGTCGCGCACCTGGCCGGTCACCGTGATTGTCAGAACCTCCCCTTGGACCAGATCCACGTTCGCCGTCGTCGTCAGCGTATTCCCCACTAAGGCGAAACCTGCGACAGGATTCCCATCGATCTCCGCACTCACGAGATTCAAATTCTCCAGCAGCGAGGCCGGAAGCGCGTCGCTGAGATTCAAGTCGAAAGCATCCGCCGTGCTTACCCCGGCGGTATGCTGAACTTGAATCTGGTAGATTACCGTGTCACCGGCATCCAGGCCGGATACATTGTTCGTGATCGTCTTCGTAACTGTCAGATCCGGCTCGACGATGGTCACGTCAGTGTCCGTGTCAGGGGTCGAATCCGTGGTGGATTGCGGAGTGCCGTTGCCATCCGTCCAGTTGAGATCCACAACATTCGAGCGAACATCCGCATTCTGATTTTCGACGATGTTATCGACGCGTGCTGTATATCGGATGACAACGGACTGGGTGGCCAAGCCGTTCCCTGCGCCTCCATCATTGAAATCGATCGTCCCGAAATCGAGGGTGAACGTTTCGTCCAAGGTCACCCCGGGATCAACGCGGGAGAAGAAGCCAGCATTGGAATCGTCATAAGGTCCAGGAGTCGAAAAACTGATTCCCGCGCCCGGAGTCACCGTCAAGGAACCTGGAAGATAGGTCATTCCCGCTTCCAGAACATCAACGGCGATCGCATTGGCAGTCTCTCCTTCTGGAACCGCTAGGGTGATGACGTATTCAACCGTTTCCCCGATCGTGTAAGTCGTATCGGCTGGAAGATCCAACACCTTGGTAATCGTGGGATCTGGTGAAGAGAACGGTTCCGAAGCACTATCGGTATACACGCGTTCCCCGTCAATTGTCCCGGGGGTGTCTGCAACACTTCCCGTGGAATTACTCCCAGATCCGTTCGGCGTGCCAGCTCCCGGAAGACTGGAATACGTCAAGTTCGCGGTGTTATTGACCGTCTCACCCGCTCCGATCTGGTTGCCACCGGTATCACGAACCCTGGCGTCGAACACAATATCAAAGGTGTCGCCCGGTCGGAGTTGATCGACAGTTGCGCTCATCGCTTGACCAACAGCCCCGACGGTAGAACTCGTCACATAACCGGGAAGCCCTGAGAAGGCTAACGTCCCGCCGAGAATCTCCAATTCCGCAGGAACATTGTCAGAAATCAGAAGATCAAAGGCCGTGGCTGCGTTCGGATCATTGTCCGCAGTGATGGTGAGTGTGTAACTGATGACATCTCCCGCGTCTGCCGTATTGACGCCACCATCCGATTTCGTGATCGTCAGTTGCGGCTGAACCACCGTCGTATCGATCGTCGCCACTCCGCCTGAATCCAGGCCATTCACCTGAACCTGCGCAGAGTTCGAAAGGACATTCCCACGGAAGGTATTCGTTCCCGCGTCATTTGATACGATGACGTTATAGGCAATCGTCAGACTCTCGGCGACGGCCGCATCCGCCTCGTTATTGGTAAGTTGACCGAAATCGAAGGTCACGATTTGGCCGACGACGTTGATTCGACCAGGATCCAACGTTTGGACCGCCAAATGAGCATTGCCGGGTAAATCCGGAGCCACATAGGTCGCTCCGCTAGGATTGAATCCATTCAGTCGGACGGTAACGTTATTCACCGCTGGATCGAGGAAAAGCAGACCTGCTTCGAGAGTATCAACCAGCGTCAAAGACGACATATTTCCCTGCGGAATGTCGATCGTAACTTCATACCGAATAATCTCCCCGGGGGCAGCATTCACCCCTCCGGCCCCTGAACTATCGTTCGAGGTGTGAGCCTCAGAAGTGTCGATGATCGCTTTACTGCCTGTCGGAGTTGGAACCGTGAAATTCGCGTTATCACTATCGGCATAGTCATTCTGGGGATTCAAAGCTGGAACCGTTGTATCCCCGGATCGCTCTTCACTGAACGGATTGTGGACGCTAATCACGCCAGGATCACCGGGCAGACTCGTCCAAGTTAGATCCGCGCTATTGCTAACCAGGGTATTGACGTCCAGACCTGGATCGACGGTTACCTCAATCGAAAAGGTGGTTGATTGCCCGACTCCAAGACTCGCCCACGTGGCGTTGATTGTGCCTTCAGGACCACCCGCATCCAGACTCAGGGTCGTTGGAACCTCTCCGCCGATGTGCTGAAGATTCGCTGCGCTATTGATCTGCGCCGGCAGCACATCGCGAAACACCGCATCATACGCTTCAGCGGTGCCGTTATTCGTGACCGTAAACGTATAAGTGACCGTTTCGGAGGTCATCGCGTTCGGGTTCGAAATGCTTTTCGTCACATCTAGATGCGCCTCACGCACGGTGATCTCCGAAGCCTGACTGGTTAGCGTCTGATCGGCCCCATTCAGATCCCAAATCAAATCGGCAGAGTTGTTGAGCGTATCTCCCTCGTCGTTATCGGGGTGATTAAGCACCACGGCACGATACTGGAAGGTGATCGTCTCGGTAACGCTGTTGTCATTATTGGCATTGGTCAGGGTGCCCAATCCAGGCGTCACTCCGAACCCCAACGAGATCCGGTTTCCGTGATTCGCGCCCGCCCCCGGATCCACCACGATCGCGGTCGTATTTGCCCATGGGCCGAGATTCGACGTTAACCCCGGAGAGACCGCAGTTACGCCAATAAAGTCAACAAACGCCAAACCGTCATCCATTTGATCCTCAATCCGCAGATTATCCAACTGCCCTTCAGGAACGGTTACGGTTACTTGGTAGGTGATGATTTCGCCAATTACAGCTTCGGTATTATCATTAGCGGCGGTGTTAAGACTTGTGCTCACCAACGTCTTCTGCAAAACCGGAGCGATCGTTGAAACCGTGGCGATGTCCGTGTGCTCACCCGGTTGGGCATGATCCGCGCCGCCTTCCGCATGACTGTAGCTGAGAATTTCCGCCGTATTGGTAAGGGTTTCTGATGCGGAGACGGAATTCTCCACCACTAGATCATAGGCAATGATTGCGATATTCGTCCCGCTGGCTCCGTCGAACTCGGTCAGACTCCCCTGGCCGATGGAGGGATCGGTGAGCTGCAGCCCGGCGGCGAAAAGATCACCCGTGGTGGTGAGCGCGAGGCCATTGCCGTCCGTCACCCGCAAATTCAGTCCCGCACCGGACGTCGGAATCGCAAACCCGGTTGGCATCGTATCCCTGACCAACACATCAAACGCGCCATACTGACTGGAGCCCGTGTTCTCGACGGTGATGACGAAAGTCACAATATCGCCAGCATCAATCTCGCTCAAATTCGCGTCGATGGCCTGCGTATTGAGCCCATCCGAGGTAATATTTCCCGTGAATGCGGCACCAGCGCCAGGCGCATTGAAGCCGACACCAGCCGGGCCTAATCCATCATCGAATGCACCACCGGCGTGAGTCGTTGCAACCACGCCTTTGCGGATATTCAGATCCGGCTCGACCAAGGTAGACTGGACAAAGGTATCCGTGTTAATGGCGGCGAGAAAGGAGTTTGCCTCCACAGCGCCAGCTTGGTTCGTGAACTGAAGACTGTCCGCCACTTCAGCATCCTGAATCTCTACGGTAATAATGAATTGCAAGGTCCTTGGGGTGGACGGTAGCGTCCCCACATCATAGTCGCCAATCTCGATAATAAGGCCATTGGACGCCGCCAGGGTCGTATTATCGAGCGTCGGAGCCATCCCTGCCAAGCTCGGATAAATGGCGTCATCGATCCCTGAATCGCCCGTTTCGTCATGACCTTCGGGACCGTAGAACGTATCCGCCGGACCGTAACTCACGCGACCGCCGGTGGTGTAAGCGGTAGCTGGATCGAAATCATAAACCTGGGAGGTATCGATGGTTGCCACATCAAATATCGGCAGCGGCAGGTAATCTTCGAACCGAAACTGCTCGAACTCCGAGAGTGGCATCTCGTAAGTGATCCGGTAACTCACCAAATCACCGGCGGTTACCCGAAAATCGACCGGGTTCATCGTTGTCGTCCCGTGTGAAGTGATCGCGATCACATCCTTGGTAATTCCGCCGACCGGGATCGAGACGCCCGCAGAACTCCCGTCTGAAACGGTGACTTCATGCCGAGAAAGATCATCGATATCGAGGTTATCACTGCGGATGGTGACGGTGTTGGTCAGGTTGTCACCTTGGCTGATAGTAGCGATCCCTCCCGCAGTCGTAAACGCGTCGCGGATTTTCACACGATAAGTAATCGCCCCAGTGGTTGCTCCCCCGTTAAACACCAAGGGGTCCAATGCCGCACCATTGAGTCCACCAGCGGTCACCAGTCCTCCCAAAACCGGCTTGCCGCCTGAAATTTGTGGATGATCCGCCAGCAGTTGGGCGTAAACATCAAACTGGATCGTGGTCGTCCCATCCGCCTCGACCACCGCAGAATAGTTGGCGGAATCGAAATCGACCGAGATGGTCTGACCGTGTTGGGTAAAGGTGAGCTGCGGAATGATCTCAAAGCCATCCGTCACAAAACCACCACGTCCGTCTCCCGGAAGGAAATCCTGACCATCACCAAGAGTATCATCGACGATCAAGTTCTCGAACGCGAAGTAATCGGAAACCTGGAAATCCATGGAATATTCCAGAACATCTTCCGGCGAATTTCCCGGAGCGTTACGGTCTTCCACACCTGTCACGGCCTTCTGAATAGCAAGCGAATGCTCTTCCAGTGCATAATCGGTTTCCAAGCTACCTGTCCGGCCATCCTGACTGACTCCCTCGGGCCCCTCATTGTCGGAAACCGGAGTGACGCCCCAGGTTCCGGTGATCTGAGCATCGTTGTAGGGAGCGATATCTTGTTGCTCCCCACTGACAGGATTGACCACCAAGGCAGCCGTGTCTCCGTCAACATGCGGAATAAACGCCTCGTAGGTTACTGTGATATCCGTTCCGTCCACGCCGGTGACGGAGGCAAAGGTGATATCCAGGGTGTTATCTCCAGCGGGAGTTCCGGTCATCCCATCAACGTTGATGAACGGCTCACTATTCAACGTATGTCCCAGGGGCGCACCGAGTCCGTTGGTCACCTGCAGGTTTCCAAGATAAGCCAAATCCCCTGGAATCACATCAGTGAGGTTCAAGCCGGTGATCGTCTCACCAGTAGCGACGTCGATACTGAGAGTGTAAGTGACCGGGTGGTTCGGCCCGGAGGCTAACTCGCCGATGTAGGTGCCATCCTCTTCTGGAACACCCGCGCTTTTGGTCAACTGCATGACCAAAGGAACGATATCAGCCGAAGAGCCCGCCCCAAAAATGGGCGCGTCATCCGGGGTGACGATGGTTCCCGGATTGTCCGAGGCGTCCTGACCAAGGGCGAACCCTCCTTGCGCGGAGATTCCATAGTTCTGGTTCGGGAGGATTCCATCCGCCGTGTTCAGACTGGCATTCACGGTCAGCCCTAACGCAGGGTTGTTTTGAGAATAGCTTCCGAAGGGAAGCTCGACGTTGTAGACATATTGGCCGACAAGAGCCGGATTGGTGACCACGTCATAGGTGACGGGAGGAGTGCCCGACCCCGCCCCACCATAATAGCTTGCAGTCGGTGCCCCAATACTGGCTTCAAACATCGGGTGATTGACCGCCACCGGTGCCGCAGCCGAGCCGACTTCAATCAGCTGACCGTCGGTCGCAATTTCCCCAATCGGCTCGTTCGCCAATCCATTGGGATTCGTCTGCTCCGTGCCACCGAGATTGATCGAGTTGATCTGGACCTCAGGCGGGGCAATAATGTCAACATAAGGAGCATAACCGACTTGGTCGCCTATATTATCAAACTGGATTGAGACATCGATGTCGTCGTTGACCAGTTGATCTTCAGCGACCGTCAAATCCCCAACGACAACGCTGACCTCGGGGACAGCATCGAAGAGAATACGCGGTTCTAGGGCTTCAAAGTGAAGATGATTTACCTTTCGACCCAAGGCGGGGGGATTGGAAGATACCATACTGGGAGGGAATGAGGGTCAAGGTTCTGGTAAACGACTTGCTCTCAGCCTCACTATATCCTCCAGAATTACCGTAAATCAATATAGAATTTGTTGAAATTCAATATTTCCTAATTAAAAAAGTCGCCCCTTCTCGGAAAGCCAACACTCCAATTTGACTAGGCTGCTTGCTGACCAGCCCTGCGGATCGCTCTCTCTGCCCAATCACTTACCAGGTCCCAAAGGGTGCGTTGATCCTCGGCAAACACTCTGACGTAACCGATTTCACCGGGCTCCACGCGAAGGCTGGCGGACTTCTCGAGCTCGGCGTTCGCTTCGAAATAGGGTGCGCTCAGCTCGAATTGTCTAGATAAGACGTCTGCGTGAATCCGCGTTTCGGCATGCTCTTCATCTTGGCTTGAGGCAAAGATGCGTCGCGCGACCAAGGGACCACCCGCCGGAGCAATCAGCCCGAAGTGAGGAATCCTGGTGGAGGCATGGGGATTCACCCGGCTTAAGTCAGCAGGCATTCGACCAATCCGACCTCTCGCCTGAAACATCACCGATGACCCTTCCCGCCCCTGAACCAAATCCGCATTCTCCAGAGATACCGCCATGATCAACCGCTTCGCGTCGCTGCGCCCCACGGTGCAGATCAGTTGCCCCTTCTCCACATAGGTTCCTTCTAGATTCGCAAAATTGTGACCATAAACGACTCCATCGCAGACAGCTTTCAACACGAGAGTTCCTAGATAGTGCTCCACTTCTTGTAACTTCACCTCCAGTGCGGCGATCTGCCTCTGCTCCGCTTGATAGGCAGCAATCTCTTCAGACTGAAGGTACTGGTTGGCCAGAATTTGCGTACGACGTAAATCGAGACGCAGTTGATTCAGGCGCGCTTCCTCGTCCGGGTTCCGAATCGTTGCCAAGGTGTCACCGGCTCGAACCTGGTCCCCGTTTTTCACGACCAATTGCTCGAGAAACCCGGGACACTCGACCCGCACTTCCCCATCGCTCAGCCAGGCCACCACGGCAGGCACACGCACACTGGGTGTAATTCTTACAAAGGCCAACAGAGCGGCCAGAACGACCAAGCCAAGCGTGAGACGTGTGGCAAATCGCAGGCGCGAGACACCTTCACTCCGGGCACATTGACGAAAATACTTCTGACTTCCTTGATAGATGGATACCACCGTGGCGATCGCCACGACCACCGCGATCATCAGGCCTGCCCCACTCCATCGATGGCTGATCAGGCTCAGAATGCCGACCAAAACCAGGATGCGCCAGAAAAACGCAGCGATCCCGTAGAGAGTGATCCACGTGCGCCGATCGCGATCCGGGAGCGGGTGCCGACTTGGATCCGCCCCCAGAAACCAGCGCCGAAACCAGAACGAAGCGGAGCGTTGAGCTTTGGGGTAGAGATTTCGAACTCCGCAAAGATCTGCCAGTATATAATAGCCGTCGAAACGCATCAATGGATTCGCGTTAAAGAGAAGAGTCGTCACGCTGGAGATGACAATCGCTTCGTGTAAGCCGCGACTGAGCAACCCGGGGTCGAGTTGTGCCCAGATAATGGCGGCCAGGCCTGCGACAAAAAACTCACCGTAGATTCCGGCAGCGCTCACAAAAATGCGTTTCCACTTGGAAGCAAAGCGAGTTGCCGAGGACGCGTTAACGTATCCCAACGGGGTCACAAACATCAACATCATGACGCCCACTTCAGGCACGCTTCCCCCAAAGTGTTTACAGACGAGCGCATGCCACCCTTCATGAAAGACTTTCAGCACCACCCAGATCGCCGCGAGAATGAACAGATTCCCCACTTCGAACATTCCCGCCGTTTCATCACGAAACCGGGACCAGTTTCGCCCCACAGAAACGGCTCCGGCAATGATCACGACGCACCAGACCAGGAAGAACTTGAACGATACCAGCCAACCTAACCATGGTGCCACCCGATCTAGAAATCGGTCAGGATTCCCCAGCGGGATTCGCCAGAAAAGCAAGCTCTTGCCATGCTGGAGCAGTTGGGATCCGTCTTGCTTGCGATTGACCTCTTCGCGAACCCGCTCGACGTGCCCCGTACCCCCACCCTCCAGAAGGTGTGACTCGGCTAATACTCGAACCAAGGAAACCGCCGTCTGCTCGGATAACGCATCGGCTCCGGCCTCGACCGACAGACGGCCCACGACTTCCGCGACGGAACGGGTTCCATCCAAGAGTTGCAAAAAACGATACTCCACTGCCCCCAAGCTGAAAAAACTGCCCGTCAATGGATCCTCCAAGACGTGGCCGCCATCTTGAGAATGCACCCGCAGATCCTCACGCAGTTTCGGCCGCGAAGCGGATAATTCACGAGTGGAACGGTTGGCGCTTGCTGGCATCGGCATCGCTAAGGTAGCTGGCGGAGGGTCCAATTGACGGGCGTGCGGAGGACATACCAAGCGGCCGGTCGCCAGGGGCCCCGAATTTTCGCCCGGCCTTGTCCACCCGGGCGAAGAATTCCTTCGGAATTATCAACCACAGCTTGGCAGATGAAAACGTTGGCACCGTTACGAAACTCTGAGCGGGGAGAAATCAGCTTCAACTCCGCCTCCCAACGCTTCCCTGGATGAGAGTCAAATTGCAGCCTCACGGGTGCGTTCTCGCGAATCAACGCGACGTCAGATTCCTCCACCTCAATTTCCGCCAGCATCCGATCCAGCGAGCCGATTTCGAAAAGCATCTCACCCATCCGCACAATCGCGCCTTCGCTGCGTTTCAAGTCTCCCCGCACGACGCGGCCAGCCATTGGAGCCCTGATCTGAAGGTTTTCCTGCCGATAACGAAGTACCTTGGCCGTTTCCTCCAGCCCTTCAGCTTCCAGACGCGCAATCTGAGAATCGGAGACCATTCCGGCGCTAAGCGCGGCATCGGCCTGTTTTTCGGCGCGCATCCGCCGTGCATTCGCATCCGCCAGTTGCCAGCGGATTTCTCGATCATCCAGCTCTGCTAACAGCTGCCCCGCTTCAACCTCCTGCCCGGGTTCAACCTCCACCGTCCTGAGAATTCCGTCAAACGGCGCGGAAACCGTCCGGCGAACCTCAGGTTGTAAACTGGATGGAGCCCCCACCGGCAAGGGGATCGGGGCCAGCGCTCCCAAGCCAAGTGCGATAAAAACCGTTTTCACCAGACGCCGTTGATTGCTACTGGCCCGCTTCCAGAGTCGGCGGAGAACCCCACCGAAGGCCTTTGGCTTCGCTTTTTGAAGCACCTTCAACTGAGCTGCGATGACCTCGCTCGCGCTACGCAGCAATCGCTGCAGATCCTCCAATTCCGCAGGCGGTTCCTTCCAAAGAAATAGCCATGCTCCCACGATCTTTTCGCCATCATGAAGTGGTGTACACCAATAATGGGCTGACCCGGACTGCTCCAGCAGCGCCCTTACCTCCGGCGGTGCCAAGGAGATCCCTTCCCCCGAGGCTTCCAGCTCCCGGTTGCTTCGGAACGCCTCTCCCATGACCGACTCCATCGCCATCGCACCTTCGCCCCGCATCGATTTATCGTCCTGCGTTCCCGAAACCGCCTGGAGCCGAATTTGTCCCCATCGAAGCGTTGCCAAGGCCACTCGATGACAGCCTGTCAGCGCACGAAACGTCTCCACCAACTGCTCCGTTGCCTGATGAAAATCGTCGGCCTGCGCAGCTTTCACGGTCGCTTCTACCAATCCCGCGAGCCGCTGGTGAGCCTGATTTTCACGCTGTCGCTCAAGCCCGTTTTCTACCCCGTAGAACAGGAGCGCGAACCACTGCACCGTCATCATCACTTCCGCCCACTTCCGCCCTTGGACAAAAGGCAACGCCAAGCAAAGGCACGCGACAATCTTTCCTTGGTCGAGGAGCGGGACCGTCACAAAAATCAGGGGAGAGTTTGCCACCTCAAACCGGTCGGTGCGGCCAACTCGATCCTGAAAGACGCGATGCGCGGAATGGAAGACGCAGGAGGTGATATCCGGCTCGGTGAGCCCGTCAGCAAGGGATATTTGTGGCACCCCACTCTGGGCCCACTCTACAAAATAAGCGCCGACGGCATTCGAAGACTGTTTCAGAACGCTTAGCCCGGCGACACATCGCTGGTTGGGTTCTAGTTTCGAAACCGAAGCGATTGCTTCATGAGCACGAGAGCTCTCCAGGCTCGGGCGCTGGGAAGCGCTCGGAACTGGGATGGTAAGAGGGGGCGTGGAGGAAGGCGGGAGAATCTTCGGGGGTGTTAGAATTCAGGGAATATATAATAATTTCCATAATTTTCATGATTTTTTATCTACTGATTTCAGATGGGCTTAACCGTTTCTCCCGAAAAGCCTCATTTCGTGGCCCGGTGAGATCGGGGCGACATCAGACGAACTGACTGGATCCTCTCAGGACTGACCCAGCGGCAAAGATGATGGATGTGGCGGAGGTCGATGCTGCGACCGACGAGTTGGTAACGGGTAAAGTCGATTGTTGGTGCACTGTATTGGTGAGATGAGACTTTCTGGCCGAAGGCGTTTGAAGCCGATGAAGTCCAGTTCCCTATTCCACTTCTCGATGAAGAAGCAAAAACCCCATGTCCTCCTCGCAGCGCTTGTCTTTCTTTGCGTGCTCTCTCTGAATCGTGCCGATGCCCAGCCTAACATTGTCCTCATTCTTTCTGATGACCAGAGTTATACCGATTACGGTTTCATGGGGCATGAGTCAATTCAAACGCCGCATCTGGATCGGCTCGCTTCAGAGAGCGCCCTGTTTCGACGGGGATACGTGCCGACGGCATTGTGTCGTCCGGCCTTGATGACGATCGCGACCGGGCTCTACTCGCATCATAACCGGACGACGGGAAACGGTCCCGCACCAACTTCGGCAAATGAGGCGCACGCGGAGAACATGGGGAAAGACATTCGCGAACTCCTCATCTCGCATATTGATAAGACGGGCGCCCTTCCCCAATGGCTCGCGGAGAAGGGATATGTCAGTCACCAGAGTGGCAAATGGTGGGAGGGTTCCTACCAGCGGGGCGGGTTCACCGAGGGGATGACGCGGGGCTTTCCCCATCCAGGAGGGCGCCACGGCGACGAGGGCCTCAAGATCGGGCGCGAGGGAATGGAACCCGTTTTCGATTTCATTGATCGAGCTGTCGAGAATGAGAAACCCTTCTTCGTTTGGTATGCGCCCTTCCTGCCGCACACCCCTCACAATCCGCCGGAGCGTCTGCTGAAAAAGTATGCCGTTGATGATCGACCGGCGTCACTCGCAAATTACTATGCCATGTGCGAATGGTTCGATGAAACCTGCGGCGAACTCCTGAACCATCTTGACGACGCCGGAGTGGCTGAGGATACGCTCGTTGTCTACGTCACTGACAATGGCTGGATCCAGCAACCAGCAGGGAAGGGCTATGCGCCGCGTTCGAAGCGGAGCCCCTACGAAGGCGGCACTCGCACGCCGATCATGTTTCGATGGCCGGGAACGATTCCTCCGGATGATCGTCCCGAGCTCTGTTCCTCGATCGACCTCGTGCCGACCATCCTTGCTGCCGCCGGGGCCGAGGGACCACATGATTTTCCAGGGCTCAACCTCCTGCCTGAGCTGAAGAGTGGAGATGCGATCGAGCGCGACACGATCTTCGGCGAGTCCTTTGCTCATGATATCGCCGACATCGAGAATCCGCAGGCGTCCTTGCTCTATCGCTGGGTCATTCGGGGATATGACAAGCTCCTTCTCACCTATGACGGAGCGACCGGGAAGATGAAGTATCCACCCCAAGGCGGCGAACCTCAGTTGTTCGACCTGGAGAAGGATCCTCAGGAGAACAACAACCGTGCGTCTGCTCACCCTCAACTCGTCGAGGAGCTCCGTGGGCTGCTGAACGAATGGTATCCGGCCTCGCAACGACAGGAAGGGACGGTCGCTGCTGCGGCGAAAAGGAAAACAAAAGCGGCGAAGAAAAGCTCTTCTGACCAGCCCAACTTCCTCATTCTCTATGCGGACGACCAGCGAAATCATACCCTGGGGTGTGCCGGGCATCCGATTGTGCAGACGCCAAACATTGATCAACTCGCCGAACAAGGCGTGCGATTCGAAAACGCGTTTGTCTCCACCTCAACTTGCTGGGTGGGACGGGCAAGCCTGTTTACCGGCTGCTACGAACGGAAGCACCTTTACCGGATCATCACCCCGGGGCCGCTCAATCCGGAACTCTGTGAGACATCGTATTTCGCCGTCTTGAAGAAAGCCGGTTATCGGACCGGGCACCTCGGAAAAGAGCATGTCAATCTTTCCGCGGAATCGGCACTCGCCATGTTCGACGTGCGCCAGAAAGTCGGCCGCAATCCCTATTTCAAAAAGCAGCCGGACGGCAGCGAGCGGCATGAAACTCAGATCCTCGGAGACTTGGGAATCGAATTTCTCAGCGGCCAGCCGAAGGATCAACCCTTCTGCCTTCAACTCAGTTTCAACGCCACGCACGCCGAGGACCGCGACCGGCGACCGGGCCTTGGTCATTACCCCTGGCCGAAAGTGACCGATGGGATGTACGAGGACCAGGAAATGCCACTCCCTCCGCTCAACGATCCCGCCATCTACGAATCACAGCCGGATTTCTTGAAGAACTCGATCAATCGACAGCGTTACTTCTGGCGCTGGGATACGCCGGAAAAGTATCAGACCAACATGCGGGCCTATTTTCGCATGATCAGCGGGATCGATCATGTGGTCGGTCGCCTCGTTGCACAACTCGAGGCACGGGGGCTTGCCGAGAACACGGTCATCATCTACACCGCTGACAATGGCTACTACCTCGGTGATCGAGGTTTCGCCGGAAAGTGGACCCACTACGATCAGTCCCTGCGCGTGCCGCTGGTCGTCTACGATCCTCGCTTGCCGGAAGCGAAGCGGGGACGTGTCGTTTCCGAGATGGCGCTGAACAGCGACCTCGCCTCGACCCTGATCGAAAGGGCGGGACTTCCGGTGCCAAAGGCCCATACCGGGCAAAGTCTTCTCCCCGTCATTCGGGGAGAAGCTCCCGATTGGCGCACCGACTTTCTCTGCGAATTCCTCGCTGTTCCCGGCACCATCCCGCGCTGGGAAGGCGTCCGCGATACCGGGTGGGCCTACGCCCGCTACTATGTCGATGGAACAGATGAACCACCCTATGAGTTTCTTCACGATCTGAAAAAAGACCCGGATCAACTCGTGAATCTGGCGATGAATGATGGAAACCCATCCGCGTTGGAGCAGATGCGTTCCCGCTGCGATGAACTCGTCGCAAGCTACGGTCCGGAAATGAAAGAACTGAAATCCGAGCGTTCCTCGAAACGAAAGAAAGTCACCGAACCGCAATAGCCGGTCATCTTACGATTCCTGCGATGAGCAAGACCATGAAAAGCGATTTCCTTCTATCTGCGGGAGTCGTCATGACGTTGTGCCTGGCTGCGTCTTCCGTGCAAGCAGAACAGAAACGCCCCGACATCGTCTTCATCATCGTGGACGATCTCAATGACTGGCTGGGCTGTCTCGGCGGACATCCAGATGCAAGGTCGCCCAACATCGATGCGCTCGCCTCCAGTGGCATGCTCTTCTCCCAGGCCTATTGCAATTCCCCGCAGTGCCGACCTTCGCGGACGAGCCTGAACCATGGGGTGTATCCCTTCCATACCGGCACCTACTTTAACGCAAAGTCCAAGCAGGAATTGAAGATCAAGACTCCCACCATGCAGGAGTTCTTTTCCGCAAACGGGTATCGCGTGGCGAGTGGGGGAAAAGTCTTTCACGGCGGGCCCGGAGATACCGGGGATTCCCTCTTGCGACGCCCCGGCGATCCCAAGCCGCCCAGGGGAAAGGATCCTTTCGGCGGATTGAAGCCTCCAAGTGATGGCTATCCTCTCGAGGTGAGCGATGAAGAGATGGGTGACTACAAGGTCGCCCAATGGGCCGGCGAGCAGTGGAATGAAGTCAGCGAAAAGCCACTCTTCATGTCCGTTGGCTTTTTCCGGCCGCACCGACCTTTGCAGGTGCCGGCGCCCTACTTCGATGAATTCCCGCCCGAATCCATCCGTCGGCCCGCTGAGCCCGAAGGCAAAGATGATTGGGACGATCTGCCGGAGTTCGCCCGGCGTCTCGCACGATCCCATGCCCACAAACCCCTCCACAACGGGCTCAGTGATCACGAGTCTATCTTCGCCAATGACCAGTGGGAGGAAACGATTCGAGCCTACCATGCATCGGTCGCCTTTGTTGATCGCCAGATCGGTTGGTTCCTCGAACACTTGAAAGAGAACCCACGAGGACGCGAAACCTATGTCATGCTGGTAAGCGACCACGGCTGGCATCTCGGTGAAAAGAAACACTGGTGCAAAGGAGCCATCTGGGAGCAAACCACGCACATCCCCTTCATCGTCCGCGGGCCGGGCGTGGCACCCGGATCCACCTGCACCCAACCGGTCAGCCTGATCGATGTCTACCCGACCCTGGTAGATCTTGCCGGTTTCGAAGTTCCCGCCTACCTCGATGGCGCGTCGATCAAACCCCAACTCGAAGATGTTACCGCTACCCGGCCGCCCGTGATTTCTTCCTATGGCGAAGGCAACACCGCGATTCGCACCGAGCGCTGGCGCTACATTCGATATGAAGACGGCTCGGAGGAACTCTACGATCACACCGTCGATTCTGATGAATGGACCAATCTGGCGAACAGCCCGGAATACGCCGAGACGAAGAAACGGCTGGCGGATGAGATCCCACGCGATCAGCATCCGGGCCTGAAGGTGCAGAGCTGGTTCGACAAATATCAACAGCGAAACGAGAGGGGTTTCATCGGTGATGAGAAGCCCTCGAGCAAGAAACCCTAATGCCAAACCAAAGATGAAATCCATTCTCGCCCCTTTCTTATCTTCCGTGTTGCTGCTGTTTTTCAGCGGATTTCTTCAGGCTGCGGAGCGACCGAATCTGATCTTCCTCCTCACCGACGACCAGCGCGACAACACGCTCGGTGCGATGGGGCATCCCTTCGTGAAGACGCCGCATCTCGACGGGCTGATGCGGGATTCGGTGCGCTTTCGAAATACCTACATCGCCACGCCCGTCTGCTCGCCGAGT